>JAEXPB010000203.1 GCA_023438965.1 Bacillota bacterium
GGCCCGGCGAAGGTCAGGAGATGGTCGGGAACGGCCGCGACCTTGACAATCGCGCCTTCCGGCGCCAAATTGCCGTGCAGGACCGCAATGCCGCCATCCTGCTTGACCGGCCGGTCCAGCGGGCGGATGACCTCGGGATCATAGACGGCAGCGGCGCGGTAATTCTCACTGAGCGTCCGGCCGCTGACTGTCGGTGCCTCGGCGTGCAGCAACGGTAGCAACTGGCGCATCAACCCTTTCATGCCGCCAGCAGCGTCGAAATCACGGAACGTGTATTTGCCGTTAGGCGCGATAGCCGCAATCAGGGGCACCCGGTGCGAACATTGATCGAAGAAGCTCCACCAGTCGCGGTCCAGACCGGCCTCATAGGCAATGGCTGGTATGTGCAGCAGCAGGTTGGTCGATCCGCCGATGGCGATATCGGTGATGATCGCATTCTCGATCGCCTGTTCGGTCAGGATCTGGCGGGCGGTGACACCCTCCCGCACCAGGTCCATGATCCGCTTGCCGGCTTCGTAGGCCAATCCGCCCAGCCTTTTGTCGGTGGCGTCGATGGTCGCGTTGCCCGGCAGGGCCATGCCCAGGGCTTCGGCGATACAGCACATGCTGTTGGCGGTGGTCATCGAACCGCAGGCGCCCTGTCCGGCATGGGCACAGGAGACCATCTCCGCGAAATCGGCCGGGTCATAGCGGCCTTCCAGCACCTTGCCGACCGTGGCGGACACTTCGGTCAGCCCGATTTCCCGGCCGCGGAACCGGCAGTTCGGCATATAGCCGCCGGTGACGACGATGGCCGGGATGTCGCAGCGGGCGGCGGCCATCAGGTGGCCGGGCACAATCGAGTCGCAAGTGCTGAGCAAGACCATGCCGTCGAACATGTTGGCCTCGATGTTGAGCTCGACCTCGTCGGCGATCAGGTTGCGGCTCGGCAGCTCGATGTAGCGCGGATCCTTGAGCACCATGCCGTCGCACAGACCGGTGGTGACGACCTCGAAGGGCAGGCCGCCGGCTTCCCGGATGCCTTCCTTGACCCGCTGCGCGACCTCTTTCAGGTGCACATGGCCCGGATTGTACTCATTCCAGGAATTGACCACGGCGATGTATGGCTTGCGGACCTCGTCCGGCGTATAGCCCATCCCGTAGAGCATGCCGTCGCGCTTAACGCTGGCGACGCCAAATCCCCATTTGCTTCGTTCAAACATGTGTGATTACCTCCCGGCCGTCAGGCCATATTGAGCGGCGAATCCCTGCAAGGCACTGGTAAAGCAGGCAATCGGGACATGGGCGACGCCGGCGCCCAATCGCTTGCCGCTGCGTGAGATCATGCCGCCGTGAATCACCGGCTCGATGCCGGTCGCCAGCACTTTCCGGATATCGATGCCCAGCGGTGAGCCCTGGTAATCCAGCGCCGGAATCAGGTAGTGCTCATGCCGGGCCAGCGTGATCGCCGCCATCAACTGCGAGCGTTCGATTCCGTCCTGCCAGGTTTTCTCCTGAGCCCGCATGACGGCCGGGGCCGCGGCCGCGGCGCAGCCGCCGAGGCCGGTGGCTTCCAGCATGCAGCTGTCGCCGATCCAGGGCAGCACGTCGTCCGGATCGATCTGCGCGGCCACCAGGCTGCCCTCCAGGCGGGGGGAGGGCGCCGTGTACCATTGATTGCCCGTGCCGGCGACCTTGATGCCGAACTCGACGCCGTTGCCTTCCATCGCAGTGACTACCGTGGAATGCTCCAGCTGGCGCACACCTTCCAGCTGCGCCATGGCGGCGGCCATGCCCAACGGGTGAAAGAAACGGGTCGTGCCATACAGCAGATCAACGCATTTTTGCCGGACCGGGCTGGCGAGATCGGACTGGACCAGCATTCGCATCAGCTCATTGATCAGGATCAAGCCGCAGGCATCCTGACGGCTATGCAACTCGTCGCCCATCTCAACGCCGCGGACGATGATCCGCTGCAGGGCGAGGCCGCCGTTCCGGGCCAGAACTGTGGAGATGGCCGGACCGATGACCGTCCGGACCAGCTCCAGATGCTCGCGGATTGCCGGATTGTAGATGCCCCAGCCGGCCAGACCGCCGCGGTTCGGCCCTTCGAAGGGGGCGCAGAAACCGCGTACGCCGGTGTGCCGGTCCTCGATGATGTTCATGACCATTGAAGGCGTCGCAATGCCGGATCCGGGTGCGACTATATGGTAGTCGTTGGCGGCGGCGAACTCGATCTGGCCGGTTTCCAGCAGCCGGCGCGCTTCCGCTTCAGTCCGGGCGTAGCCTTCGTAAAGCACGCCGTTGACACCGCCCTGTTGCTGGGTTGCGCACATTCGTTCCCATTCGATCGGCGGTCCGGCGTGCAGGATCAACCCGGCGTGCATGCCCGGCACGCAGTCGATGGCCGGCTGCATGCCGATCCACCAGGGATCGGACTGCTGCATCCGGGCGATAACTGTTGCATTGGCCTGCCGGATGGCCGCGCCGGCTGCCTCGGACTGATCATCCATGAGCTCCAGGCTCAGTCGCGCTTCGCGGCTCAGCGCCACCTGGCGGGGCGGCGCCCAGGCCAGCTGGATCACCTCCGCCTGCTGGGCCCGCAGGGCTTCGGCAAAAAGCTCGCTGCCGATATTGACCGCCTGGATCGGGCGGTGCAGAATATCTCGCTCAACCAACGGAACCATCCTCCATTCTCTGCCGGATGATCGTTGCCGCCAGCTGCGCCATTTGTCCGGCATGGTCCAGGACAATGACGCCGGCGTTCAGCAGTTTCCGGCGTTGTTCTTCATAGTTTTGCGGCCAGATCCGAACCGCAGAGCGCGGCCAGGACGCAGAGATGACGGCCAGCCCGCGCAGCGCGGTTTTTTTCTTCGCGGATCACCGCTTCCAGCACACCGGCCGGATCGGGATGCAGCGCATATCCCAGCAGGAAATCCAGCAGGATGACGGCGGTGGCCGGATCGCGTGCCTCGTGGATGAAGCGGGCGGTCCGCACGGTCGGGTCGATCGCCGCATGCGGCCGGCCGCGGGTGAATTCCTCCGCGCCGATGTCGATCAGCGTGTTTTCCAGGCTCTCAAAGGGATTGTCCAGTTTGCGGTCCGGATCGGTGGTGAAATTGGCGTAAACCGGTCCGACTTGGGCCTGGATGATCGCCAGGGCTTCCTCGGCCAGCGTACCGCCGCAGTAAATGCCGCGCAGGTAGCGTTGGGTTGGCGCCATCTGCCGGACCTCGCGTTCGCTCTGGTTCTGCAGGGTGGCTGGCGACGGCTGCCAGAGCTCCGGCCGGAAAGGCTGGCCGCTCGCCAGGGCCAGCGCCCGGAAGGCCGTCTCGGCAAAGCTTTCGGACGGCGTCGCGCCGCTGGCCCGGATCTGCCGGGCATCGCCCTGGATGAACTGCACGACCGCCGGTTTATGGCAGCGCCGCACCGCTTCCAGCACCGTTCGGGCCGCAATGGCCGCCGGTGGCTTGGCGATCAGGACAAGCACATCGGTTTGCGGGTCGTTTTCCAACAGCCGTAAACCGCGCAGCATGGTGGCGCCGCCGACCTCGGCGCTCAGGTCGTAGCCGCCGGTGCCGATCGCCTGGGAAATGCCGCCGCCATGGCGGTGGATCAGGGTCATGACCTCCTGCATGCCGCTGCCGGAGGCGGCGACAATGCCGATGTTGCCGCGGCGGACTTTACTGCACAGGCCGATGGCCAGACCGTTGATGAAACTGAGGCCGCAGCCCGGGCCCATCAGCAGGAGATCTTTTTCTTCTGCCAGAATCTTGAGCGCCGCTTCCTCAGCCGGCGAAACGCCATCGCTGAACAGGAAGACGTTCAGGCCATTCTGCAAGGCGCGCCGCGCTTCAGCGCCGGCGTATTCGCCGGCGACGGAGATCACCGCCAGGTTCAGTTCGGGATGATCGCGGCACAGGACATTCAGGTCCGTCGCCCGGCGCGCCGTTGAAGACGGGTTTTGCCCCGCGGCCAGCAGGCGGTAGAATTCATCCCGGGCCTGCCCTGCGGCTGCTTCATCGGCGGCGACAACCGCGAAGATCAGGTCGTTCGGCCCGGCTTGCCGGCCGTCGGCGTTCAGCAGATTCATGTCTTCCAGCGTGGCGAGATTGAGCGGCGTGCCCATGCCGGCCGAGACCTGGCCGATCCCGGCCAGGCTGCCGATTTTCTGGCTGAGCCGCATAAGCAGGACGGAATCATAATAACATTGCTGTCGAATGTAGTTCTTGATCAGCATGAGGCGCTCCTTTCGTTTATAGCTTTAGCGACGGGTTTCGGCGGACAATCTGGCCCGGCTCCCGGACCATCAAGCCGGCCTGCCGGTTTAAACAGATGTTTTTCCGCCAGCGGACGTCATCCGGCTGCGGGAAATCAGCGCGGCAATGCACGCCGCGCGTCTCTTCGCGCCGTGCGGCCGCCTGGACCGCCAACCGGCCGACCAGCAGCAGATTGGCCGTTTCCAGGGCGGTGATCCGGTCGGTCCAATCGGCATAATGTGCGTTGGCGACTATTGCGGCCAGCCGGTCCAATTCGTCGCCGCCGGCCAGCAAACCGGTCCGATCGCGGATCGGCCCCAGGCAACCGGCAATGACCGCCTGGACAGCGGTCTGCAGCTCGCTGATCTCCGCCGCCTGGTTCTGCGGTTCTGGTTGGCCGGATTCGTTCAGTCCGGCCAGAAAAGCTTCCGCCTGAGCGAGCAGACTATCCATCGCCGGACTGTTTGTCTGAGCGGCATCCGCGGCGGCGCTTTCGCCGGCCAGCTGGCCGAAGACCAGAACCTCCGTCCCGGCGCTGCCGCCCAGACGATTGGCGCCATGCAGGCCGCCCGCCGCCTCGCCGGCAGCCAGCAGGCCGGCAACTGTGGTCCGGCAGCGGTTGTCGATCCGGATGCCGCCCAAAAAAGTATGAGCTGCCGGAGCGACCTCCACGGGTTCCCGGGTCAAATCGATGCCGGCGGCGCGGAAACGCTGATCATAAAGCGCGTGATCAACTTGGATTTCCGCCGCCGGCAGTCCGGTCAGGTCCAGCCAGACGCCGCCGTGCGGCGTCCCGCGCCCGGCGCGGATCTCCGCAGCGATCAGCCGGGCCAGGAGATCCTTCGGTGCCGCGCCTTCCGAAGGATAATAATCCAGGACGAAGCGTTGCCCGAGCGCATTGCGAAGTGCACCGCCCTTAGCCAGTAAAGTTGTGGAGATGCCCAGCGGTTGCGGCCAAATGCACCGGCAAGGCTCAAACTGGATGAACTCCAGATCCAGCAATTCCGCACCGGCCCGCCAGGCCAGCGCATAACCGTCGCCGGTCAGTCCGGCCGGCGCGGTGCTGCCGGCTGCGAAATGACCGCCGCCGGTAGCCAGGATGACGGCGCGGGCCGGCACGACCATCGCTTGCGGCTGGTCGACGGCCAGGGCCAACGCGCCGGCGACCCGTCCGCCGACGGACAGCAGGCTGGCGACCATCCAGCCGGCTTGAACGCGGACACCGCGATCGGCCAGACCGGCGGTGATCCGGCCCATGGCCAGCTGGCCGGTATGGTTTCCCTGATGCAACAGACGCGGCACCGAACAACCAAGTGGCTGCAGCAGGTGATAGGGTAGGTCGGCGCGGTCAAACGCCAGACCGAGTGATTCCAGACGGGCTGCGGCTGGACCGGCGCCCGCGGCCAGAATCCGGCCGAGGGCAGGATCGCCGATATCCCAGCCGCCGCGCCGGGTATCGGCCGCGAACAGTTCCGTGCTGTCACCGGCACCAACCGGCGCATTGAATCCCAGAATATGCGCTGATGCCGCCGGCCCCTTGCTCAGAACGGTAACCGTGCTGCCGGCGCATCTGGCCGCCCAGGCGGCCGACAGGCCGGCCAGTCCGGCGCCGATCACCAGGACGTCGGCCGCGGGCGCGACTGTAAGCGTCCAACCGGCGGTGGCCGGATGGGCGGTGACAGGGGGTGTGTGGATTGGTGCTGCCGGTGGTTGCATGGGTGTTTACCTCATTGAGCTTGCTTGATTGGAAGTTATCATATATAATCCGGCTCAGACAGAGCTTTTTCCGCAATAAAAGTTGCAAAATCCGGAAAGGAGATTTCGAATGCCGGTAGATGTGGTTATCCTCGACACGATGGCCATGCCGCGCTATATTTATAGCAATTATCGCAGTTTCCCATCTGGCAAGCGTCATGTCAGCCGGCGGGTCAATTTCTGCGTCCTGGTCTTCATGCTCGAGGGGACCTTGCATATGCTGGACGAGGATGAACCACAATCGGTCTCCGGCGGCCAATGGTACCTGGAGCGGGCCAATCGGCGCATGACCGGTCACGAGCCCAGTCAGGAAGCGATTAAATTCTATTATATTCACTTTACCGCTTTGGCCAATGGGCAGGATGAACCGGGATTCAAGCTGGTTGAACCGGGAAACTATGATGAGCCGTCGATTGGAATCATGAACATTCCCGTTCGCGGCAACTTCCCGATCGCCGAATTCGAACCGCTGTTCAACCGCCTGGAACAGATCAAGAATACGGCGCCTAATGATCACTTGCTGCTGCAGGGCGTTTTCCTCGAATTGCTGTCCGCCCTGATGGACACAGTCTACCCGTGTGCGGATCCGGAGTCGCGGCTGGTCAAAGAGGTTCTGGACTATTTGACGGTCCATGCCGAGCGCGGTGTCAAAATCAATGACCTGTTTCCGGCTTTCCATTTCACACCGGACTACCTGTCGCGGCTGCTGCGCCAGAAAATCGGCATCTCCGCCAAGGAATACCTGCAGCGGCTCCGTCTGGCCCGGGCCATGGACCTGTTGAACAACACCGATCTGCCGCTGGACCAGGTTGCCGAAGCGGCCGGTTTCGGCGATGTGACCCTCCTTTTCCGGACCTTCCGTGCCCGTACCGGAGAGACGCCGGCCCGCTGGCGTAAGCGCCGCCGTTAAGGGATCGGTCTGTTCAAGGCAGTGCGGTGACGGCGGCGGGCGGCAGCGGCTTGAACCGGATGGCCACGATCGTACCGGCACCGGGCGTACTGTCGATGTCCAGGCTGAAGTCGCCGTTAAAAAGCAGCTCTAGCCGCCGATAGACGCTCAGCAAACCCATGTGGCCGTTTTCACCCGGCTTGGCTCCGTCGCTTTCCCGCAGGTAACAGCGCAGCGCGGCCAGCTTGTCCGGCGGAATGCCGGCCCCATTATCGGAAATCAATACACATACCTCCTCGCCTTCGCGATTGACCTGGATTGTAATGCAGCCGACCGTCTTGCCGGCCAGACCATGTCGGACCGAATTCTCGACGACCGGCTGCAGGATCAGCTTCGGCACCTGGATGCTGCGGCCGTTCTGCTCGGTCCAGGCATCGAGGGACAGGCTGTAGCGGATTTTGTTCTGCTGGAGCAGATTGACCAGCTCGATGTAGTTGACGGTGTCCTTGATTTCCTCCATCAGCGAGACGGTATCGCCGCTATACATCATCGAGTAGCGGAAATATTGGTTGATTTTGCTGATGGACTGGGCGATTTCCTGCTGCCCCTGCTGCTCGGACTGGATGCGCAGCATATCGAGCGTGTTGCAGATGAAATGGGGCTTCAGGTTGTTGGTCAGCTGGGCCTGCAGCATGTCCCGCTCGCGGATGAACGCGGTGCCCAGGCGCCGGAGCATCATGTTGAAACTGTGGGCCAGCCGGCCGGTTTCGTCGGGCGAATCGACATGTACCGACTGATTGATGCTGTCCAGGTTGATCTGATCAACTTCGCGGGTCAGGATCAGCAGCTTCTTGAGGATCAGGCGGGAGACCAGGACGGCGATGCCCAGCGCGCTGGCGAGGAGGAACACAACGGTCAGCAGCAGCAGGTACCGGATTTGGCCGGAGAAAAAGCCGTTCTGCGGCATAAACAACAGTAAGGTGGCATCGAGGGTGTCGACCTGGCAGGAAACAACCGTGTACGAATGACTGCCGACGGACGCCTGATACTGGCCGGAAGTCATTAGTCTGGTGTAATCGGCCGCTGTGTCGGGCAACTCGCCCGCTTGATAGACGATTTGGCCCTGGCGGCTGATCAGCTGGATGAATTCGCCGCTGGCCAGCGTATATTCGCGGATCGAGCTGCACAAGGACTGGTTGTCGATCGCTATTTCGACCAGACCGAGCGGATTTTCCGTATTCAGCGGCATCAATGTGCGGTAGATGTACCAGACGTCGCGGTCCTGGACGCTATAGGGCGTGAAGCTGTAGAAATGGCCGTCGAGGCAATATTCGACCGCCCGGATCGGCAGGCGGGTGTCGCTGATATCCAGCAGATGCTGCACCTGCCCGCGGATGCTGTCGCTGCGGAAAACCATGTTGTTCAGGTTGAAGATGGTCGGATTGCGGTGCAGGATGCGAATGTTGCGGATGGACAGGTTGCAGAATTTCAAGCGCTGGATCCATGGCTGGATGTAATTCATCAGCATGTTGACGCAGTCGGTGTCATCCTGCTCGAAAGCGACAAAAGCGGAGATCGTTTCGTCATTGGCCAGATATTCGGCATATTTATCGTAGCTGTCCATCAGGGTGTTCATGGTGACCGTAATCTGAGCCAGGGCGTTGGTGCCGTTCTTGATCTTGTCGGCGGCAT
>JAEXPB010000100.1 GCA_023438965.1 Bacillota bacterium
GATCCGGGCTTATGACGCGGAGGAGCATGAACGGCCGGTCGGCGCCGGCATCGGCCGCCGGATCGAGAAGAAAAACGCTTCCCGCGATTATGCCGAACATCTGAAACGCCGCATGAGCGTTGACCTCGACGGCTTGAAAATCGGCCTGGACTGCGCCAATGGCGCCTGCTCGCATATCGCACCGGGTCTTTTCGGCGACCTGGGCGCCGACGTGGCGGCCATCGGCATCGAACCGGACGGCACCAATATCAACGACAATTGCGGTTCCACCCATCTGGAGCGCCTCCGCCAGCTGGTCCGGCGTGAGAGCTGCGACATCGGCATTGCCTTCGACGGTGATGCCGACCGTATGCTGGCCGTGGATGAGAACGGCACGATCGTCGATGGCGATGTGATCATGGCCATTATCGCCCTGGATATGAAAGAACAGGGACTCCTCCATGACGACACGCTGGTGGTCACGGTCATGAGCAACCTGGGCCTGGACATCATGGCCCGCGAAAACGGCATCAAGCTGGCCAAGACCAAGGTCGGCGACCGCTATGTGCTCGAGGAAATGCTGCGCAGCGGCTACAACCTCGGCGGCGAGCAGTCTGGTCACATCATCCTGCTCGACGACTCCACTACCGGCGACGGACTGCTCAGCGCCCTCCGCCTGCTGCGGGCCCTGGTGCGGCGCGGCCGCAGCCTGAGCGAGGTACGGCATGTCATGAATGTCCTGCCGCAGGTTCTCAAGAGCGCCCGCGTACCCAACGACCGGAAAAACAAAGCCATGGAAGACCCGGACATCCTGGCGGTCATCGCCCGCATGGAAACCCAGCTGGACGACCGCGGCCGGGTCCTGGTCCGCGCATCCGGCACCGAACCGATCGTGCGCGTAATGATCGAGGGTGAGGATATTGAACAGATCACCCATATGGCCGAGCAACTGACTGAGCTGATCGTCAGCCGTTTTGGCATCTGACCGACCCCGTAACAATAAGAAAAGAGGTACACTCCTATGTGCGGCATTGTTGGCTATATCGGCTCGCAAAGTGCTTTGCCGATCCTGCTCGAAGGGCTGGGACGGCTTGTATACCGGGGATATGACTCGGCGGGCGTGGCTTTTATCGGCCGGAACGAAATCCAGGTGGTCAAGAAAAAGGGGCGCCTGAAGGTTCTGGCCGATACCCTGGCTGAAATGGGCCTGCTGGGCGAGGCCGGCACTGGCCGCCCGGATGAAATCCGGACCGGCATCGGCCATACCCGTTGGGCGACGCACGGCGCGCCCAGCGACGAGAATTCCCACCCGCACTTGTCGGGCAGCGGCCGTATCGCCGTCGTGCATAACGGTATCATCGAGAATTACCTGGAACTTAAGCAGTACCTGCAGGACCTGGGCGTGCAATTCCAGTCCGAAACCGATACGGAGGTCGTCGCCCATCTGGTCGAGCGCCATTACCGGCACGATACGGCGCACGATCTGCTGTCCGCCGTCCGCCTGACCCTGGCCGACATCGAAGGCTCTTACGCCCTGGGCGTCCTCTGCGCCGACTGCCCGGACCAGTTCGTGGCCGCCCGCAAGGACAGCCCCCTGATCATCGGTCTGGGTGAAGACTGTAATTTCATCGCTTCCGATATTCCGGCCATCATGGCCCGCACCCGGCGCATCCTGATCATGGAGGACCGTGAGATTGCCTGCCTGAGTAAAGACGGTGTCCGCCTCTACGATGCGCTTGGCCGGCAGGTCGCCCGGCAGCCGATCGAAGTCAGCTGGGACAGCGCAGCGGCCGAAAAGGGCGGTTATGAGCACTTCATGATGAAAGAAATCCATGAAGAGCCGCGCGTCGTACGCGATACGATCCAGCCCCGCCTGCGGGACGGCCAGATCCGTCTGGCGGAATTCGACTGGAATCAGGACTGGCTGGCCCAGCTGCGCCAGATCCGGATTGTCGCCTGCGGCACTGCTTATCATGCCGGCATGGTCGGCAAGTACCTGATCGAGAAGTTATGCCGGATCCCCGTCGAGGTTGACTTTGCATCGGAGTTCCGTTACCGTGACCCGATCATCGATAACCGCACGCTGGTGATCATCATCAGCCAATCCGGCGAAACCCTGGACACCCTGGCCGCCATGCGAGAGGCCAAAGCCCGCGGCGGCCACATCCTGGCCATCGTCAACGTCGTCGGCAGCTCAATCGCCCGTGAGGCGGAGGCAGTCATCTATACCGCCGCCGGTCCGGAAATCGCCGTCGCCTCCACCAAAGCCTACAATACGCAGCTGGCAGCCCTGTACCTGCTGTCCCTGCAGCTGGCCGGCACGCTGGGGCAGATGGACCAGGCGACCCTGCGCGGTTATCTGGACCAGCTGGCCCGCCTGCCCGACCTGCTGAAGGAGACCTTGGCGGCCAAGGACCAGATCCAGCGTTTTGCCTCCGAGCATTACAACGCCCGCAGCATTTTCTTCATCGGCCGCGGCCTGGATTATGCGCTGGCCATGGAAGCGTCGCTCAAGCTGAAGGAAATATCCTATATCCATTCCGAGGCTTATGCCGGCGGCGAACTGAAACACGGCACGATCGCCCTGATCGAAGAGGGGACACTGGTGGTCTGTCCGCTGACCCAACCGGCCCTGGTCGAGAAGATGATCAGCAACATCCGGGAAGTCAAGGCCCGCGGTGCGATCGTCCTGGGCATCATTTCGCCGGAGTGCCAGAAAGCCGCCGCTGTCTGCGATGCCGTTTTCGCCATCCCGTCGACGGATCCGATGCTGACTTCCATCCTGGCGGTCACGCCAACCCAGCTTTTTGCCTATTACATGTCGGTTTATAAAGGCCTGGATGTCGACAAACCCCGCAACCTGGCGAAAAGTGTTACCGTAGAGTAATCGAATCCGGCTTGGCGGGCCGGCGGCAATGTGATATCTTCTATATGATGACAGGCTGCGGCCGGCATACCCATGCCGGCCGTTGTGCACCATGGAGGGTCCCATGTCGAGTCGAACCGCCAAAATGATTGTCAGCGTCCTGATGGCCGCCAGCCTGCTGGTCATCGGCTTGTCATACGCGGGGATCCTGCCTTCGGCCGCCGGCCCAGGCGCGGCAACCGAGCCCGGCAGCCCCGACGCATCTAATGCGACGGCCAATCGGCCGTCTGGTTCACAGGTGACTGCCGGTTCGACCCCGGCTGCTGCGACGACAGTCCCGACCACCACACGGATCCTGCAGCCGCTGCCCATCGAAACCAAAGACCCGGAACCGACCCCGGCCCAGGGCATGCGCCAGTGGCCGGCTGCATCCTGCCTGCCGGCCGTCCACACAGCCGACCTGGCGGCCATCCGCAGCCAGGCCAGCAGTGCCAGGCCGCTCCAGGACGTCACCGTGATCCTCGATCCCGGACATGGCGGCAAGGACGGCGGCACCAGTTACCCCAACAATGCCGCCAATCCGGAAATCATCGAGAAAACCATCGCATTGTCCGTCGCGAACCAGACGCGAAGCCTGCTGGCCGACCAGGGCGCCACCGTGCTGATGACCCGGGAAAAGGACGATTGGCTGTCGGTTTACAACCGGGTTGCCCAAGCCGGCTGCGTCATTCTGGACCGATTTACCGCCGAGTTGCCCGGCCAGGGCTTTACCAGCACCGGCATCGACCACTTGCTGCCGCAGTTGAAGTCGATGATCAGCATCAACAGCGACACCGCCGACAGCGGGGGGCGCGGACTGATGAAGGGCGTGGGCGCCACCGCGGACGCCCGGCTCCTGCTGGATATCCAGGGCCAGTATCCGGACATCCTGTTCATTTCGCTGCACTGCAACGCCATGGGCGACGGCAACAAAGTCGGCGGCCTGCAAATCTTTTACCAGACCAACGACTCCAACTATAAAAAAGAGACCAGCTATGTCAAATACCAGGCTTCCGCTGCCAATCCGCCCGCCTATATGGCTTATAACGACGCCGGCCGCCTCAAACTGGCCAACTCACTGTACCGGGGCATCCTCGAACAAGTGCCGCAGCTGGAATGCAAGGGCAATTCCGGCGTCCTGATCGGCGATTATGCCGTGTTGCGGGAGATCAACCTGGTCAGCGCCCTGGTCGAAATGGGATTTGTCACCAGCCCGACGGACCGCGAGATTCTGAAGAGCACCGATGGCCAGCGCAAGATCGCCCAGGGCGTGGCGAACGCGGTGCTGGCTTATTACTGCGGCGACGCCGGCAAATAGACTGTTTCACGGGATCACCACCGGCCGGGAAGCAATGGCTGATGCGGTTGCAACTCAACCGGCCGGAAGCTGAATAAAAATCCGGAACTTAATACCGCCGAATTTCGTCCAATACCTGAGATGCGAAAGGAGGCTGCCCATGCTGCGGATGGGCTGACCGGCATGATGAGAAGGGGTGATCTTGTATGAAGAAGCAAATCCGCCATGGCCTGATGGCCAGCCTGACTGTCCTGCTGGCTTTGGTTCTGCTGCTGCCGGCCGGCTGCGCCACCGTGCGGGCGTCCGACCTGATGACTGGCGTTAAAGCCGCCGAATGGCCGGCCCAGCCGGCTGAACCATCGACAGATTTCCGGACG
Organism: Bacillota bacterium; assembly: GCA_023438965.1. GTDB lineage: Bacteria > Bacillota > Clostridia > Saccharofermentanales > UBA5734 > UBA8949. Next base: position 4,559 of record JAEXPB010000100.1, read on the forward strand.
GCGCTGTCGTCCTTCAGCTGGAACCTGCTGCAGCAGTCGGCCAAGAACAAGGGCAATATCCTGATTTCGCCGGCCTCGGTTTTCCTCGCCCTGGCGATGACCCTGAACGGCGCCGATACAACGACCCGGTCGGCCATGCTCACCGCGCTCGCGGCCGGCAATCTGACGCTGGAGCAGGTTAACACGGCCAGCCGCGATTGGATGACCGTACTGATGCAAACCAAACAAAATACCCGGCTGACCATCGCCAATTCGATCTGGTACCGGAAGGGCTTCCAGCCGGATCCGGCCTTCCTGCAGCGCAATGCCGATTACTTCAACGCCGCTGCCCGCAGCCTGGACTTCGGCAGCAAGACAGCACCGGATACGATCAATGGGTGGGTCAAGAGTGCAACCAACAACCTGATCGACAAAATGATCGACCAGATCGATCCGCAGGTGGTCATGTACCTGATCAATGCCGTCTATTTCAAGGCGGAATGGCTGACCGCCTTCGACGCCAAGGATACGCTGGCCAGGACATTCAAAGCGCCGGACGGCGAGAAGAGCGTCAAATTCATGAACCGGACCGGACAGATGGAATATCTCACGGTTCAGGGCGGCCAGGGCGTCCGTTTGCCTTACAAGGACGGCCGATATGCCTTTGTAGCCGTTTTACCGGACGAGAGCACCTCGCCGCGCGATTTGGCCGGTAGTCTGACTGCCGCTGGCTGGGACGCCATGCTCAAAGCCGGGCAAGCGGTCAAGATCAGTCTGTCGCTGCCGAAATATGAAGTCCGTTATGAAGACAGCCTGGTCAATGAACTGAAAAATCTGGGTATGACCGTGGCC
>JAEXPB010000303.1 GCA_023438965.1 Bacillota bacterium
GTGCCGCATGATGAAACCTACGGTGAGCAGTTCAGCATCCCCGAGCCGGATGAACTGGTCTTCATCAGCTGGTTCGAGGGCGGCGAGGTCTTCCGCAGCGGCTGCACGTTCCGGCGCGGCGCCGGCAGGATCTTCTATTTCCAGAACGGGCATGAAACCTATCCGGTCTATTACCAAAAGGAAATCCGCCAGGTGCTGATCAACGCCGTCCGTTGGGCTTGTCCGGAAGACCGCCTGGTCTCCTATGATTTGGGCGGCTACAACGCGGTCGCGCTGGAAGGCCCGCGCGCCGGCTCTCAGCGGTAAAGTTTGTCGTACAGGTCGCAGAAAGCCTGGTATCCCTCCCGATAAACCGCCGCGTTGGCAGGATTGGGTTCCAGGATCCGCGTCGCGCGCATCGCCGGCAGGCCTTGGTCCAGCCGGCTAATGGCGCCGGTGGCGAACATGGCCAGATAAGCTGCGCCCAGGGCCGCCGCTTCGCTGACCCCGCTGACCGCGATGGGCCGGCCAAAGACATCGGCCTGAATCTGGAGCCAGATATCCGATGCGGCGTAACCGCCGTTGGCCCGGATCTGGCGCGGCTGGCTGTCCAGCGAACGCAGGGCTTCGTCGATCGAATACAGCCGGTAGACGATCCCTTCCATGGCCGCGCGCACGATGTGGCGCGCATCATGCCGCAGGTCGAGGCCATACAGGACGCCGCGGGCCCGCGCGTTCCAGTAGGGTGAACGTTCGCCGGTCAGGAGGGGCAGGAAGGTCAGGCCGTTGCAGCCGGCCGGGATTTCGGCGGCCACTTCGTCAAATAGGGCATAAATATTCGGGCAATTCCGCCGGTCGGCTTCGGCGCGGAATGTCTCCCGGAAGCTGTCCCGCAGCCAGCGCAGGATGATGCCGCCGTTATTGATCGCACCGCCGGCCACCCATTGGCCGCGAATCAGGCAGAAGCACCAGGTTCGCTGCTCCGGATCGAGCAGCGGCCGGTCGACAGTGATCCGCATCGCACCGCTGGTGCCGACGGTGCAAGTCATGGCCGTATGGTCAAAGACGCCGCAGCCCAGATTGGCCAGCATGCCGTCGCCGGACCCGACACAGACCGGAATATCGGCGCGGATGCCCATCCGGCGGGCGTAGGCCGGATCCATCCCCTGGAGGATGGCGGTGCCGTCGACCGGTTCAGCCAGCCGTTCCGGACCGATGCCCAGCACTTTTTCCAGAATGACCGGATCCCAGCGATACTGATGGATATTGAAGCAGGATGAAGCCGAAGCGTCGGCATAGTCGATCAGATAGCGGCCGAACAGCCGGTGCAGGACATAGGCCTTGATCGAAACAAAACGGGTCGCCTGCCGGAAAATATCCGGCCGTTCCTGCTTGAGCCAGAGGATCTTGCTCAGCGGGTACATCGGGTGCTGGACCCGGCAGCCGGTTGACCGGTAAAGCGCGGCACAGTCGTGCTCACGCTCGAGCTGTTCGGCCTGGCGGATCGGGCGGCTGTCGGCCCAGGTCAGAACCCGGGTCAGCGGCCGGTCGTCCGCGTCAACCGCCAGAATGCTGTGCACAGCGGTGCTGATGCCGATGGCGCGCAGGGCTGCCGTTTCAAGGCCAGGCTGGGCCAGGGCGTCGCGCACGGAATCAAGCAGGCTGTCCAGGACTGTATCCGGTTCGATTTCCGCCATGTCCGGTTCGGTGCAGATCAAGGGGTATTCCCGCTGGCTGATCGCCAGCTGGTTGCCCTCCCGGTCAAACAGGGCGGCCCGGACGCTGGACGTACCGATATCGATTCCCATAAACAGATCGTGTGGCATGTTCATTCTCCTATCCTTCGTTGACGACCCGGCGCTTCTGCAGATAATAGCCCAGAGCCAGCATGGCCAAGGCCAGGGCCAACGGTACGGGGAAGGGCAGTGCGTCGTAGCCTTTAAGCGTGCTGAGGATCCAGCCCTGCGGCGTGTATTGGCCGATCCGGCCAAGCAGGCTGGCCGAGAGCTGGAAGAAACAGCCGCCGGCAATGCTCAGCAGGAGCAGGCTGAGCAAGCTGAGATAGAGTCGCAGGCCGGGGTTGATCAACGCGAAGAGCTGGCCGAGGCCGAGGACGACCAGCAGATAAACCGCCAGAAGCAAGACCTCGCTGACGCGGAAGGGCATTTGCATCAAGAAGCGCATAGCAGCGCTGTAAATGATAATCTGCGCCAGGCCCAGGCCGAACAGGGCGAGGATCGACAGGTTGTAGTCCAGCATCAGGCCGCGGCGCGTCGCAGCCAGCCGGCGGCGGACATCAGCCTGGCTGAGGGTGAGTGTGCCGAGGAGCGCATAGATTGACAGGAAGAACACTTCCATCGAGTAGTCGGAAACAACGTAAGTCAGGGTCGGCACCGGATTGATGCTGCCTATATAAGTGACTTTCAGTTGAGCCGGACCGGCAGCATAATCAGCCATACTGGCCGTAAACCGCGCGTCCAGGTCAGCCGGCGGGGCTTCGCCGTTTTTCGCATACCGCCGGCGGAGCTGTTCGAGCAGGGAAATCCTGCTGTAGGCGGGCAGCACGGCGGCGGCGACTGCCTCGCGGACGATCGTGGCGACCATCGACCCTTCGGATTGGACATAGCTCAGGCGGGATTCCAGCAAATTAGCCAGGCTGTCGGCGTAACCGGACTCGATGGTCAAGATGCCGTCGATCTCCTGGCGCAGCAGAAGCCGCTCCGCTTCGGCGCTGCCGGTGATTGCAATGGACCAGCCATTCAGCCGGAGACGGTCGGTCAGGTCGTCGCTGGCAGCGGTCTGGTCCTGGTCGATCACGGCCAGGCGAATGTCCGGCCGCTGGTTGGCCACATTGGCCGAACCGGCAATCAGTCCGAGCAGCAGCGGCGCGGCCAGCAGGACGACCATCAGGCCGCGCAGGTTGAGCAAATCCAGGATTTTCAAACGCAGCAGCAGCACATAACGCCGCATGACCAGCCTCCTTTCAGTCACCGGACCGGGCGGAGCGCCAGGCCAGCCAACCGCCGGCTGCAGTCACCGGCACCAGCGCGGCCAGGACGATCATGGCCGCGCTGCTCGTCGGGAGACCGGCCAAAGCGTTGTAAATCAAGGTAAAGGACCAGCGTGCCGGCGATAGTCCGCAGAGGGGCTGCAGCCAATCCGGCAGCAGTTGGACCGGATAAATGCAGCCGCCCAGGAGCAGCAGGCCAAGCAAACCAAGCCAGGCCGCGAGCAGCAGTGTTTCACCGGTGCGACCGGCATAGCCCAGAATCAGGCAGAGCGCCGAGGCAATCCAATAGAGCAGGATTATCGCCAGCAGGACGGGCCAGCGCCCGGCGGCCGGATAAAAGCGGAACAGGGCCGCCAGCAGCGGCGCGAAGCCGGCGGCCAGCCAGACCAGACCGATCAGCTGCTTAGCCAGCATCATCTGCCACCAGGGGATATTGGCCAGGAGCAGACGTTCGTGCAGGCCGCTGCGGCGTTCCTGCTGCACCTGGAGCAGGACCGGCAGAGCGGTCAGCATCGTCAGCAGACAGATCAGGGCGCTGACGACATAGAAAGCGGTATTCAATTTAGCGGATTCATTGATTGCCAGGATCGCCTTGCGGCCCACCAGCTTGAAGGCCAGATCGATGGCCGCGGCATCGGCGGCATCCTGATAGGATGCCGCATCGCGGTAAAGCGGCCGGATGGCATCCTGAAAGGCGAACAGGGCGGATTGGATGGCTTCGACACTGCCGGTGGCATTGCCGAGGAGGCGGACGAAGACGGCGGCCTCGGCCGGCATGCTTTCGTTGAGATAAACGGTCAAGCCATCCCGTTCCTGCCCCTGGACAGTCTGCTCATAGAAACCGGCCGGGATCACCAGGATCAGCAGGATTTCCTTGGTCTCCAGCCGGCGGCGTGCCTCATCCAGGCTTTCCACATAAACTTTTTTGACCAGGCTCAGACTGGAAAACTGATCGACCAGCGTATAAGAGATGATACTTTCATCTCCGTCGACGACCGACAGGCTGACCGGCGTGAACATTTCCGACTTGCCGCCGGATCGCCCCGGCAAGTCGCCGAACAGCAGGGCGGTCAGCAGCAGCATCAGGACCAGGAACGCCAGGGTCCGGCTGTTGCAGGTCTCCCGCCAATAAAGGCTCAGCAGCCTAAAAACCATAAGCGCCAGCTTCGGCGATCTGCCCGTTTTTCAACGTGATGATCCGGTCGCAGACAATGGCCAGTTCTTGATAATAATGGTTGACCATCAGGATGATGCGGCCCTTGTCGCGCAATTGGCGGATCGTGCCGAGGATCAGGTCGCGGTTCTCCTCGTCGATGCCGGCGGTTGGCTCATCGAGCAGGACCAGGTGCGGATCGCCGATCAGGCCGGCCGCCAGGTTGGCCCGCCGGGCCATGCCGCCGGAACAGCAGCCGACCGGTTTTTTCAGAAAGGCGGAGACATTGGCCATGACGGCGGCTTCCTCCACCGCCCGGTTCAAAGCGGCGCCGCGCAATCCGCGGATCCCGGCCCAGAAGGTCAGGTTTTGCAGCACGGTCAGTCGGGGGGAGAGGGCGATGTTTTGCGGGACATAGCCGATCTGGCTGCGATAGGCGGCGGTCTGGGTCAACGGGATGCCCATCAGGATCAATGAACCTTGATCCGGCGGCAGGATGGAGGCCACCACGCTGATCAATGTAGTCTTGCCGGCGCCGTTGCTGCCGCAGACGCCCAGGACACTGCCCGGCTGGACAGCAAAGGAGACCCCGCGCAGGACAGGTTCCCCTTTATAGGACTTCCAGATATTCTCCGCTGCCAGCATCGCGATCAGTTTTGCGCCGGCATCAGGCCCAACTGCTGGATAATGGCCATGAACTTGGCCTGGACATCCGGCGTCATCAGGGCGTTCAAAGCCTTGGTGTCGGAAGCCTTGACCAGGGTGTTCGCGGCATAGGCCGGGAAGGTGATATCAGCGGCGGCAACCTCCGTATATTCAAGGTTGACCGTCACCATCTTGGGAACCTCAATCGCCATGATGTAGGCGGATCCCTTCTCGCTGCCGCTGAAATTGAGGGCGGCCGGCGCGGAAATGGTCGACTGGCTGCCGGCCGCGCCGGAGAATTTAAGCGCCAGCTTACCCAGCAGACGGTCGCTGGTGCCGACGGTTTTCTTGACCAGATCGGTATAGGTCGCGGACAAAACCTCGGCGCCAGCGGAAGTAATCCTCGCCTGGCCCGTCTTCCTGCCGTCCTTGACCGTATAGGAACTGGCAAACTCAAAGGCATCCTGGTCAGCTTTGAACTGGAAGAGCACGGCTTCCCTGCTGCCATTGACCGGATGGGCATACAGGAGATGCAGCAGCTCCGTGCCGCTCACGTTTTTGACGGTCAGCTCGCGCCCGGCCACGGCATTCGCCTGGTCGACATAGACCTTCTGGACCAGGGTGAAATCCTCGCTGCTCTGATCGGCTTTCAAATCGTCGATAGCCCCCTGGAGCGATGCCTGGTAAGCCGCGAAGGTCATGATGTCCTGGCTGGAACCGCCGGAGGTTTGGGTGCTCAGACTGGACAGCTTGCTGACCAGATTGTAGAACTCCTGGTCATCCTTCAGCTTCCCGAATATTTCGATCAGCATCTGGCGGGCACTTTCTTTCTCGATCGTGATGGTGTACAAATCGTACGTCGCCGACACATCGCCAGCCTTCAAGGTCTGGCCGGTCTGAAAATCAGCCTTGTCGATATGCTTGAGCAAGATGTCGACGATGCTGTTGAAGGAGCTCTTGAGTTTGGCTTCGTTGATGCCCAGATCGGTGGAAATCAACAGGTTCAGCGCGGAAAGGGATGCGGTTGCCTCGCCGGAATCCAGGCCGGTCGAACCCATCGCTCCAGCCATCTCGTCGGCGGTGACAACAATGGACTTCTGCAGAATCTCCGGGAAGCTGATAATCGTCTGTTCCTGGTCATACAACGCTTCGATTTTCAGCAGGTCCTTGTCGGCGGCTGCAAGACTCAGCTTGTTGAAGAACTTGGGCGTTGCGCCGCTGCGATCATAAACCGACCGGGAATTGACCGTGATGTTTTTCAGGGCGGCGGCGGTGGCGGCGTCGATTCCGAGGGCGTCCGCATTCAAGTCGAATTTGAGACCGAGATTGAAGCCGCCTTTGGCCTTCTTACTGTTCTTGTTGCCATATTCGACCAGGTTGGCGGCCAGATCGGCGGCGTTCTGTTTCAAGGCTTGGCCTTCGACCGCCAGGTAGGATGCTTTCGGCCCCATGACCAGGCGTTTGATATTGCTGCCGAAAAAGGCATAGACACCGCCGCCGGCGATCAGCAGAACGAGCAGAAGCGCCAGCGCGACCAGCGGGCCCTTGCGCTTGCGGCGCGGCTGGACCGGCGCCGCGGCAGGATAGCTGTAATTGACCGTGACCGGCTGGGCCTGGGGCGCGGCAAACGCGGAAGCCGGCCGGACGGCGGGTGCCTGATTTTTCATCTTGCTGCCGCAGTTCGGGCAAAAGACCGCTTCCGGCTTGACCTTGGCCGCGCATTGCGGGCAGACGGCCTCCGTCGGCGCGGCGACCGGGCTGACCGGTGTGCCGCAATTCGGACAGAACAGTGCTCCGGCCTTTAGGGGCGCCTGGCATTGCCGGCAGGCTTCAGCCGGGACCGGCCCCGGCGCAGGGGCGGTGACCCTGGTGCCGCAGGAACCGCAAAACAAGGCACTATCGGGGATTTCCGCACCGCAATTCGAACATTTCATCAGTTTCTCCTCCTGATTGCTGTGGCACAAAATGTCATTATGAATTGAGATCATTATAATCGGCGGTTAGCCTGGGCGCAACGGGAAATACCTGGTTTTTCAGCTCAGCCGGTTCCCCGGGGAGCTGATGGTTGACAAACAGCCGGCTGGTTTTCTATGATGGATGAACAAGCGGCCGGCGACAGCGGACAACAAAGCTCGCCGCTTGCCGGCGGAATCGCCGGGGAGAGGTAAGATCATGACCGCCAATCAGGAAAATGCCCGTCTCGCCCGGATTGCCCGCGGCAGCAGCCTGCTGGTTGCCGCCCTCGTTCTGGCCGGCGCGATCATCAACTTCCTGCGGCCAATCTACTTTGAAGCGGCAATAGCCGCGGTCAGTCTGCTGATCTTTATCTGGCTCCAGTTTTTTGCCAACAGGCGAAAAGGTGTGCGGAATCCGCCCGCCATGCAAATCTGTATCGCCGTCCTGACTTTCACCAGTGTTTTCGTCGGACGCTTTTTTGCCCTCTATAAAAATTTACCGGGCTTTGACAAATCGCAGCATTTTTTATACGGCATGATTTTTGCCGTCTGCGGATTCGTGCTGTTTTACCGGCTTAATCCGGCGGCCCGGCAGCAGCGGATAGTCAGCCCGGCGACGATGGTGGTCTTTATTGCCAGTTTTGCTTTGCTGTGCGGCTTTGGCTGGGAGATTTATGAATTCGCCAGCGACCGGCTGTTCAACACCAACATGCAGGCTTGGAAACAAGGCCTGGCCCACGGCGTGACCGACACCATGCTGGACTTGCTGGCTGACCTGGTCGGCGGGCTGGCGGTCGGACTGACAGGTGCGCGGCGGATGCAGCGGGATCCGCAAGGTTTCTTCATGCGCTATTGGGCCGGTTTTTTTACGGAACAAACGGCTGATGAACCGGCAAATCCGGCGGCGGCCGGAGAATGAACGCCGTCAGGAGCGCGGCTGTCGGCAACCGGAACCGGGAGGCCACCCGGATCATTGTGCTTGGTGTCCTGGCAGTCGCGCTTTACTTCTGGGTTGCCCGGATTTTACTGCTGCCGTACATGCTCAAGTCAGCGATCAAGATCGTACTCTTTCTCGGCGTGCCGGTCTATTGCCGGCTCCGTTCCGGACGGTCGGCCGGACAGGCCCTGCGGGACTGGATCGTGCCGCCGCGGGAACAGCTGCCCCATTTGATCCGCACCGCGGTCTTCGGGATTCTGATCATTTTGGCTGCCAACCTGCTGGTAGAGCCGCTCTGCCGCTGGTTCGGCATCGAGTCGGTGATCGGCGAAATCCAAGCCCGGACCCACACCACGCGCCAGCGACTCTGGCTGGCCATGCTCTACATCCCGATCGTCAACGCGCTGGCCGAGGAACTCTTCTTTCGCGCCTTCGGCGTTCTGGAACTGACCGGACTGGGCTTCGGCCGTCTGGCCTTGATTCTGCCGGCAACCTTGTTCGCGCTTTATCATCTGGCGATATTCCAGAACTGGTTCAGCCCGGCGATCCTGGCCCTCTGCCTCGGCGGCCTTTTCCTGTGCGGCCTGCTGCTGGGGCTGATGGTGCGCCGGGACCGGAATGTGGCCGGTGTCTGGCTGCTGCATGGCCTGGTCAACGTAGCGATCATTTCGATCAGCATCCAGTTTTTCTGAACCCGATAATGACCGGTTGACAGTTCCAACTGGGGGCGTTATTCTATGTCTAATAGTTAATCGGCTAACTATTAATCAGTTTATTATTAGCCGGCTAATTGTCAATCTGCTTTTCTCTGCCACTTGGTCAGGCAGAAACCCATGGCTGAAGGAGGTCAGGATGAAACCGGAATTCAGTAAAGAAACCCGGATGATCTGGCGGATCAAAGATATTTTTCACCAGCATTCCAATTTTGCGCAGGCTGTTCTGGTCAAACAGGACTTGCATTTCGGTCAGCCGCGCATCCTGTTCACGATTCACGACCTGGCCGGCGCGTCGCAAAAGGAGATTGCCGACCGCCTGCAGGTTACGCCGGCTTCGCTGGCGGTTTCGCTCAAGCGGCTCCAGAAAGGCGGTTTTCTGGAACGCCGGGCGGACAGCGCCGACCAGCGGGTGAACCAGATTGTCCTGACGCCCAAGGGTCTTGCGGCGATGGAAACCTGTCATCGCGAGATGCAATGGATCGACCGGCAGATGATGGCCGGTTTCAGCGACCAGGAGAAAGACCAGCTGGCCGATTT
>JAEXPB010000304.1 GCA_023438965.1 Bacillota bacterium
GGATACGTCGGCGCAGGGCCAGGATACCCTCCAGCAGCGACGGTTCGCCGGCGAAGGCCGCCAGTTCGGCATAACGGTTCCGGGTACGTTCGTCGCGGGCATTGAAGCGCAAGCCGTACGGCAGAACGATGGCGTTCGACATTCCGTGCGGCACGCCATATTCGGCGCCAAAGGTGTGCGCAATGCTATGGACGATGCCCAGCGCGCAATTGGAAAAAGCGATGCCGGCCATGCAGGAAGCTTCCAGCATCTTGCCGCGGGCGGTCAGGTTTTTGCCGTCCTCATAACAGACCGGCAGGTACTTGTAGCCGTTCAGGAAGGCCGCGATGGCCATGCCGTCCGAAAAGGGATTGGCCAGGGGGGTGACATAGGATTCGATCGCATGGGTCAGCGCATCCATGCCGGAAGCAGCGGTCAGGCTTTTCGGCATGGTCAGGGAGAATATCGGATCGAGAATGGCGACATCGGGGACCATGCGGCCTTTCAGGCAGCGAATGGAATATTTCCGCTTCTTGACCGTGTCCTTGATCAGCGCAGCGCGGGTCGCTTCGCTGCCGGTGCCGGCCGAAGTGGGGATGCAGGCGACCCGCGCCCTGACCTTCAGGCTGCGGATCTCATGCGGCGGCATGACGTCTTCCAGTTCATGGCATTCCGGGTTTTCATAGAAGACCCACATGGCTTTGGCCGCATCCATCGCCGAACCGCCGCCGAAGCCGATCACCCAGTCCGGCTCAAAGGCCATCATGTCCGCGGTGCCGCGCCGTACGCTCTCAAAACTGGGTTCAGGCTCCACATCGGTGTTGGCCCGCCAGACAAAGCCGGCGCTTTCCAGGATGTCGGTGACGATCTTGAGCTGGCCCAGCTCCTCCTGGATCGTGCCGCTCATGACAATATAAGCCCGCTTGCGGGCGGCTGGCAGCTCCTTGAGGCCCTGGATGGCATTTTCGCCGCAATACAGGCGCTCACAGCCAAGTTTAATGGTATACATGTTACCGCCGCCTTTCTCAGTTCGCGTAGACAATGCAGTTCTTGATCACGCCGCCGGCCGCATGTTCGCGGATAGCTTGTTCCAGCTCCGGCAGCCGGTATTCATGCTGAATGAAGTCATCACTGGAAATGACACCCATTTTCAGGAGTTCCAGTGCCGTCAGGACATGCTGCGGCGTGGTATGGAAAACGCCTTTAAGGGTGATTTGCGAATAGTGCATCAGGGTGGCGTCCACTTCCAGCATGCTGCCGGACCTGGTGCCGCCGAAAAGCAGGACAAAGCCGCCTTTGCGGGCCATCCGGGCACTGCTGTTCCAGACGCCGATCAGACCGGTCGCTTCGATCACGATGTCCGCGCCCCGGCCGCCGTCGGTCAGGCTGCGCACGACTGCCACTGCATCGGCCGCGCCGGTCAGGTCGCAGGTTTGCCACACGCCGAGCTTGGCTGCCAGCGCCAGCCGGTTGGCCAGCACATCGGTCACGATGACCCGGGCGCCGCGCAGGACAGCCAGGCGGGCCAGCATCAGGCCGATCGGGCCGGCGCCGTTGACAACCACCGTATCGCCCATCCGGACGGGACAGTTGTCGATCCCGTAAACAGCACAGGCGAACGGTTCCATCAGCGATGCGGTCTTGTGGGTTACTGAATCATCCAGGACGAACATGTTCTGCCGGACAATCGGTGCCGGCACCCGGACATACTCGGCATAACTGCCGCGGCAGAAAGTCAGGTTCTCACACATCGAAGGCAGGCCGTTCTTGCAGAAATAACAGGCATTGCAGGGCGCCGTGTTATGTACCGCCACCCGGTCGCCTTCGCGGAAGCCCCGCACATCCCGTCCGGCAGCGGCAATGACGCCGGAAAACTCATGGCCGTAAGGGTGCGGCGGCTTCAGAAGCGGATAGCCGCGTTTATAGTTCTTGACATCAGTGCCACAGGTCGTGGAAATCCGATTGCGGACCAGGACTTCGTCCGGACCGATTTCCGGGATCGGCAAATCCACAATGCGGATATCCTCCACATCGTATAGCATTGCGCTCAGCATATTCTTCTCCCTGGGCGATCAGTAGCCGGTGCCGTCTTTTTTCTCGACCGGCTTTCTGGGCTGGCCGTAGCTCTTGAAGCGTTCCATGACCGTCTGGATTTCCGTATCGTCCAGCAGGGTCGGCGTACCGATGCAGGAAGCCCGCCATTGCATTTCCGAGACAAATTCCATGTTGACAGCCAGGCTGAAAGCCTTGGCCAGATTGGGGCCGCTGGTCACCAGACCGTGGTTGGCCAGCAGGACAGCCTTGCTCTTGTTGCCGCCGATCGCCCGGCGGACATTCTCCGCCAGTTCGGGGGTGCCGAAAGTCGCGTATTCCGCGCAGGGGACTTCGGAAACGCCGGCGCCGGCCAATACGTAATGGACGGCTTTGATGGGCTGGTGCAGGCAGGCCAGGGTCGTGCAGAAGGACGAGTGGGTATGGACCACGGCGCGGGCTTCCGGTTTGTTGCGGTACATGGTGATATGCAGGTCATGCTCGGTCGAAGGCGTGCGGGCACCGTCAATGATGTTGCCGTCCAAGTCCATGACGACAATGTCCTCCGCCTCGGTTTCAAAGTAGCCCAGACCGGAGGGGCTGATGGCCATATAGCCCGTAGCCGGGTCATAAATGCTCAGATTGCCGCTGGTGCCCCGGCTCAAGCCGGAGGAACTCATCTTGCGGCCATAATCAGCGATCTCTTGACGTTCTTTTTCCATCAGCATAAGTTATACTCCTTTATTTGAGGTCACGCAGGTTGACGACCATGTCACTTTTGCCGGTCTGCCAGAAAGCCTTGATTGTGCGGGCCAGCAGAAGGGGCGATTTGGGCAGGGCATCCACCACATTGCCGGCGTTATGCGGCGTCAGGGTCAGGTTGTCCAGTTCCAGCAGCGGATCGCCGGCCGAGATGGGCTCTTCCCAGAACACATCCAGGGCTGCGCCGCCGATCTTGCGCGCTTGCAGGGACGCCAGCAGCGCGTTCTTGTCAACGACGCCGGCTCGCGAGGTGTTAATCAGATATGCGGTCGGCTTCATCAGGCCGATCAGCCTTTCGCCGATGCAATCGGCCGTTTCCGGTGTCAGGCGCAGATGCAGGGAAACCACATCCGCAGTCCGGAAGAGCTCCTCCTGTTCGACCAGCCGTACCGGCAGTCCCAGTTCATCGAGCGCTTCCTGACGGATATACGGATCGTGGCCGATGACCGTCATTCCGATACCGGCAGCTTTTTTGGCCACCAGCTTGCCGATATGGCCCAGGCCAACCACGCCGAGGGTCATCTCGCACATCGATGTGGTGTAGCCGCTATTGACATAATCTTTGCGCCAGTTGCCCTGCTTCAGCGCGGCATGGGACCTGGCGATATTGCGGGTCTCGGCGAACATCAGTCCGATGGCAAAGTCCGACGTAGCCTCGGCATTGCGAATGCAATGGATAACCGGGATATTGCGCCGGGTGGCGGCTGTTACGTCGACATGCTCCATGCCGCCGCGGCAGGTTCCGATCAGCCGCAGCTGCCGGCCGGCGGCAATCAGGTCTTCGGGAACCGGGCAGAAATGGGTCAGCAGAATATCGGCATCCGCGATGGCGCGGTAAACTTCTTCGGGAACCTTTTCGGCCAACGGGCCGTTCTTTTCGATATTTTGTGCTTTTTTCTGGAATTCCTGACGGGTTGCGGTGGGCCACAGAATTGGCACGATCGTGTTCTGGCCCGGCTCACCCAAGGATTCGGCGGCCGCGGTCAGCAGCTCACACGGTACGACGATGTCGCCGATCACGATTATTTTCATGGTAAATCCCCTTTTATACAATGCAGGATGGGCGCCCGCCTGCCGCCGGCACCATCGGCGGCAGACGGGCTATGGATCAGGAGGTAGCAGGCTGGATCAGGTTGTGGCTTTGGCGACGACAGTTTCGGCTGCCGGCTGGGGAGCGACGTAAGCTTCGCCCAGAGCGCCCTTCTCGAGATATTCCTGGACGGCGGCTTTGTTTTTCTTGAACAGGAAGAACAGGACCAGGTAAACCGCGACAACGCCGATGATGATAATCGGATTCATGGTCAGGAAAGCCATGGTGATCAGACCGGCCGTGCAGTTGGACATGATGAAGCCGATGACCATCGTGCCGCCGGCAATGGCGGTTTTCGCCGCGGCGAAGCCGGCATCGGAGGCAACCTGCGTGAAGGTGGCCGCCCAATAGGAAGCCATCAGGATCTTGGCCGCGAAGACAATGCAGCCCATCAGCCAGGACTTGATAATGTTGCCGTTGCTCAGGCTGACCGGGATTTCCATCATGTAAGGCAGCGAGGGCAGAACCATGACCGGCAGGACGATGTTGCCGGGCAGGAGGAAGGCCATCAGGACCGCAAACGGGATCACCAGCAAACCGGTGGTCAGGGTTGCCGTTTCGCCATATCCCAGCGCGTCATTGACAGCCAGGATGAATTCGCGGTTCTTGCCATAACGGCTATTCTTTAAAGTCTTGCGGGAGAAATCGGTCAGGGTGGTGAAGCCGGAAGCGAACAGGCCGGCGATTTTCGGGAAGATGGCCATGACGGCGGAGCAGGTGATCGCCACATTGACGACCGTGCCCCAGGCGGCCATGGTATTCAGGGTCTTGAGGTTGCCGATGACACCGAGGATAACGCCGACGATCAGGCCAAGATACATCGGTTCACCCATGAAGCCGATTTTCTTGCGGATCGTGGCCGGATCAGCTTTGATCTTGTCCATTCCCAGCTTGCTGAAGAGGACGTTCAAAACCAGGTACATCGGGGCGTCGCCGTTGTGATGCGGCGCGGTCATGGCGCAGGACGGGTAGTGGTAGTAGTTGGACCACCGCTTCTGCATGACTTCGGCGATCAGCAGGATGACCATGTTGATGAACAGCATCAGGACAATGGACATGACCAGGTTTTTGCTCAGCTGGAACAGCATGGATCCCCAGACAATGATCGAGTAGTTGTTCCAAAGGTCAGACGGCATGAAGATGTCGGTCCATTTGACCAGCCAGAGGAAAATCTGGAAAATCAGACCGATGCCAATGAACATCATGCCAATGTTGGTCGAATAGGCGACGGAGGCCACCGCCTGCCAGCCGATGTCGAGCGCCGGCAGCTTGATTCCGGTCGAATCGACCATTTGCTGGACCAGCGGCGTTAGGACGGTGCCGAATGCGCTGGTGATGAATGCCATGCCTTTCAGGCCGACGCCGACCAGGACGGCTGAAGCGAAGGCCTTTTTCACGGGTGCCTTGAACAGCAGGCAGATGGCGAAGATGATCAGCGGCACCATGATGTAATTGCCAAAGATATCAAAGAAAGTTTTTAATGTACTAAAGAACATGGTTTCCTTCTTCCTTTCTCTTTTCTGTTGCTCCTGCGGGCATCAGGTGGTCTGGCCGGCCGCGCCAGAACAGCACTTTATCCCAGATCCAGCTTGCTTAATGAAGCAAGGAGGGCTTCCACAAATTCTTCCTCGTTGATGCCGACCAGAAATCCGGTGGCATTCAGCACCGGAATCCCATAGATATCTTCAACCGGGCTTGTGTAGGCAATGAGGTCATAACCGCCGGTCGCAATCGCCAGCGAAACACCGCCTGGCGCCACTTCCGTGGCTTCCATGTCATATCCGTGGGCTGACAGGACGTCTTCCAGTTTGGAAGACAGCATGGCGGAACTGACTGTGCCGGATCCGCAGACCGACAATATTTTTACTGCTCTCATCCCAAATCCTCCTTTCCGAATATTAATCTTGTTCCAGGGAACTCAGGCAGCTCATGATTTCTGCCTTGTTCCGGGAATGCTTCATTTGGGTCAGCAATTCGCTGTCCTGAATGATCTTCATGATCTTTTTCAGCAGACCGATTTGCTGTTTGGAATCCTTGATCACCAACGGCAGGATCAACTCACAATTCAAGCGGGTTTCTTTCGTCCCCATCATGCAGAATTCAACCGGTTCCCGCGGGCCGATAACGCCGATG
>JAEXPB010000319.1 GCA_023438965.1 Bacillota bacterium
GTCCCGCGCCCACCTGAAGAAGAAGGAAATCACGGAAGACAACATGGCGGAGGTTGAACCCGCCTTCCAGAAAATGACCGATAAGTACATTGCCGAGATCGAAAAGATTGCCGCTGAGAAAGACAAGGACTTGATGGAAGTCTGATGTCCGGTCCGCGATTTCCCGGATGGTCAATCGATCCTTTCTGCAACTGACTGATCCCTGACGCCGGGTGCCAGCCACCCGGCTATTTTTTGAAAGGACCTGTCATGAGTCTGATCAACTTTTTCCGGAATGTCATCCGGCTCCGCCGGCCAGCCGCCCCGACCGGCGCGCCGGCTGTCGGTACTGTTGCTGACGGCGGCGACGGCGGCAACGCGGCAGCATCGTTGAAAATACCGCGACACCTGGCGGTGATCATGGACGGCAACGGCCGCTGGGCCCAGCGCCGCGGGCTGCCCCGTTCGGCCGGGCATCGCGCCGGCGCCGAAAATCTCCGCGATGTCTGCCGGCTTTGCGGCAAATATGGAATCCCCTATCTGACGGTATACGCGTTCTCCACCGAGAATTGGAGCCGGCCGCAGGACGAGGTCCATACGTTGATGGCGCTTTTCGTCGAGTTTATCCGGCGCTTTGACGCCGAAATGGCCAAGGAGGGCATCCGGCTGCGTTTTTCCGGCGACCTCGCGGCTTTGCCGGCCGATATGCAGCAGATCATGGCTCAGGCTGAGGCGGATTCCGCCGCACGCAACCGCCTGCAGCTGATCATTGCTTTGAATTATGGCGGGCGGCATGAACTGGTGCAGGCTTGCCGGAAACTGGCCGCTGAAGTCCAGGCTGGCCGGCTGGCGCCGGACGGCATCGACGAGGCGGTGCTGAGCGGCGCCCTGTATCTGCCGGATGTGCCGGACCCTGATCTGGTGATCCGGCCCAGCGGTGAGCAGCGGCTCTCCAATTTCCTGCTCTGGGAGTCGGCGTATGCCGAATTGTGGTTTGCCGACGTACTTTGGCCGGACTTTGCCGAGGAGCACCTGCTGGCCGCCCTGCAGGCTTATACGAATCGAGACAGACGTTTTGGAGGCATCAGGCAACCGTGAGGCAGCGAATCATTACCGGCATTCTTTTTACTCTTGGCGTGGCATTGTTCATCGTGCCGGCTTACTGGCACCCTTTGCCATCGCTGATTTTGTTTTCCCTCGTCGCGCTGCAGGCTTCGCGTGAAATCGTCCAGGCTCTGCGGATCAAGGGCCTGAAGCCCAACCTGGTCGTCGCCTCCCTTGGCAGCCTGCTGATGATCCTGACTGTCGTCGGGTCATCGCAATTCAACGAACGCTTTGGTCGCGGTGCGAACATCGGTTTTACCGAACAGCTCGCCGGCGGTTTTGCCCTGATGGCTTTTGTCCTGCTGGCCACGATGAGTTTCAGTGTTATCGCCCTGCTGATCAAACGCGGGCCGGAGGCGTTGCCGGACGCTGTAGCCACAGCCGCCGTCATGGCTTATGTGGCCTTCCCGCTCAGCTGTCCGGTCCTCTTGACCCAGGAGGTCAAGGGCGGTTGGCTATGGCTTCTGGTCGGACTGGCGACACCTTGGATTTCCGACTGCTTCGCCTATTTTACGGGATTTCTGATCGGCCGGCACCCGATCATACCGGCGATCAGCCCGAAGAAAACCCTGGAAGGCTGCCTCGGCGGGATGGCCGGCAGCATGCTCGTCCTGCCCCTGATTTTCCAGCTATTCCGGCATACGCTGGACATTCGCGGCAACCTGACGCCCGGCGTCATTGTCTTTGCCGTCGTCAGCGGCCTGGTGCTCAGCATCGCCTCGCAGTTCGGCGACTGGCTGGCGTCCGGGATCAAGCGCTGGTGCGGCATCAAGGATTTCGGCAAATTTCTGCCCGGACATGGCGGGATCATGGACCGGTTTGACAGCGCTTTCTTCACCCTGCCGATGGCGCTGGCCCTGGCGGTCCTGTTTCAAATGATCTTTGCCCAATAGAATCGAGGTCCTTTTCGATGATTGAATCGATCATAATCTTGGGCTCAACCGGCTCGATCGGCACGCAAACCCTGGAGGTCTGCCGCCATTTGGGCCTTCGGGTGACCGCGCTGGCAGCCGGCCGCAACCTTGACCTGCTGGAGCGGCAGGTCCGGGAATGGCGGCCGCAGCTGGTCAGCGTCAGCCAGCCGGATGATGCGGCCGAATTGCGCAAGCGGCTGGGCGATCTCGTACCGACGGTCGAGGTGACCTATGGTCCGGCTGGCAATGTCGCCGTGGCGACTTGCGCCGGATCGGACCTGGTCGTGGCGGCGATGGTCGGCGTGGCCGGCCTCGAACCGGTCCTGGCTGCCATCCGGGCCGGCAAGTCCATTGCGCTGGCCAACAAAGAGACTCTGGTGGCCGGCGGATCGCTGGTCATGCCGCTGGTTCGCGCCACCGGTGTGCGGCTGCTGCCGGTCGACAGCGAGCATTCGGCGATCTGGCAGTGCCTGGCCGGGGCGCCGGCCGGCAGCCTGCGCCGGATTCTGCTGACCGCGTCCGGCGGGCCGTTCCGCGGCCGTCCGCTCGATGACCTGCAGCAAATCAGCCGGGAAGAGGCCTTGCGCCATCCGACCTGGCAGATGGGCGGTAAAATAACCATTGATTCCGCCACCTTGATGAACAAGGGCCTGGAAGTCATCGAGGCCAGCTGGTTGTTCGACTGCCCGGTCGACCAGATCGAGGTCGTCGTGCATCCGCAGAGCATCATCCATTCGATGGTGGAGCTGGCCGACGGATCCGTGCTGGCCCAGATGGGCTTCCCGGACATGAAACTGCCGATCCAGCTGGCACTGACCTGGCCGGACCGCGTAGCCGGCCAGCAGCCGCGCTTTGACCCGTTTGACCGCCGCGCCCGGCAGCTGACCTTTGAAGAACCGGACCGGCGCACGTTCCCGCTGCTGGACCTGGCCTATGCGGCAGGCCGTCAGGGCGGCACGCTGCCGGTGGTTATGAACGCCGCCAATGAAGTGGCGGTCGGCCTTTTCCTGGCCGGCGCCATCCGGTTCACCGAAATAGCCAGCCTGGTGGAGGATTGCATGAACCGGCACCTGGCCGGCGGTTTCATGACAGCCTTCAGCTTTAATGATATGATTGAAGTTGATGCATGGGCCAGACAGCAGGTTAAGGAGCTATAAGGCATGAGCAATGTGATGGGTGTGGTCATTGGTCTTCTGATCTTGAGCGTCATGATGATCGTTCATGAACTGGGACACTATCTGACCGGCCGCAAGCTGGGATTTAAAATCGAAGAATTCGCCATTTTCATGGGACCGGTGCTCTTTTCCTGGGAGCGTAACGGTATCAAGTACAGCATCAAGCTGCTGCCGATCGGCGCTTCCGTACGCTTCGCCGGCGAGTACAGCGAAAGCGCGGTGGCTGACGACGACCCCGGCCATTTTTTCAACCGGCCCAAGTGGGCCCGGGCGCTTGTGATCGTCACCGGACCGGCATTGAACCTGCTGTCCGGCGTTCTGGCCTTCCTGATCATGTTCGCTTCGTTCGGCTATACGATCCCGGTCATCAGCCAGGTCGCGGACAAGACCCTGGCGGCCGCAGCCGGCCTGCAGCCCGGTGACCGGCTGGTCCGGGCG
>JAEXPB010000398.1 GCA_023438965.1 Bacillota bacterium
CGCCCATGCCGATCGATAGAATGATACCGGCGATGCCCTGCAGGGTCAGGGTCTGCTGCGGGATGGAAATCGCCAGCAGGATGCCGACGACCTGGCCCAGCAATGACCAGCAGGCGACGAAGCCCGGCAGGCGGTAATAAGTCAGCATGAAGAGGCAGATCAGGGCGAAAGCCACCAAGCCGGCGATCAGCATGACTTGCAGAGCGTCCTGGCCCATCGTCGGACTGATCGAGCTGCTGTTGATCGCTTCGAGGGCGAACGGCAGCGCGCCGGCATTGATCTTCTCCGCCAGGGCGATCGCTTCCTCGATCGTGCCGATGTTTTCGATATAGGCCGAACCGCCGGTAATCTGTTGTTTGACTTGCGGATCGGAGATCAGGGTTGTATCCATATAGATGGAGATTTTGCCGCTGCTTGGCGCCAAGCGACCGGTCGCTTCGGAGAACTTGGCCGCACCGTCGGCATTCAGCTCGAGCGTGACGATTGGTTGGTTGTTCTCCGGATTGTAACCGGCCTTGCTTTCTTTAACGTCGGCACCTTCCAGGATGATTTTACCGTCCGGATCCTTGAAGGTCAGCAAGGCCATTTCGCCAAGTTCCTTCAGGGCCTCTTCCGGATTGAAGCTCGATTCGCTGGATTTCCAGGGGAAACGAACGATAATGCGGCCCTTGGTCTTGTCGACCGTAATTTCGCGATCCAGGATTTGCAGGTTGTCCATGCGGATTTCCAGAACGCTGCGTGCCGAATCCAATTGATCGGAGGTTGGGGTGCCCGTATAATTCTTGGGCGCAAAGACAGCCTCCACACCGCCGCGGATGTCAATTCCGAAACGGATCTCCGACATACTGTAGAGATTGATGAGGTCAGTCTGTCCCGGTACCGGTATCTTGGGTCCGGTGAGGCTGATCAGGAGGCAGATGAGAATGATGCCGGCTACGATGAAGAAAGTCATCGGCCTGGCTTTGACTCCGGCTCTGGAAAAAGATCGCTTGGCCATAGTCCTTTTCGCACGTCCTTTCTTGTTCTGCGCATCCCTGCCGTCGGGAAAACCGGAATTTGACGGCACGCATGCAAATATACATTATAGGCATTTCGGTCCGGTTCCTCAAGGGGGTATATTCAGTCCGGCCGATAAAAAAACCGCTGCCGTCGCGGTGATCATGAATCCGGATCGGCAGCGGATTTTACTGAAAAGAAGGCAAAGATCAGCCGGCGATCCGGCGGACGGACAACAGCTTGACGCCCCAACTCAGGTATTGGCTGACATTCTGCAGCACCACGCGGTGATTAGTGGATGACGCATGGATCATCATGCCGTTGCCAACATAAATCGCAACATGGGTTATGGATGTCCGGCCGTCCGAACGGCGGGTGTCCATGCACAGGATATCACCGGGCTGGATATTGCTATAGGAAACCGCTGTACCAACGGAATAATATTCGGACGCCGAACGGGATATCGTAATGCCGACCTGGCGATAGCACCAGGAAGTCAAGCCGGAGCAATCGAAGCCGCTCATGCTGGAGCCGCCGCTGACATAACGAACGCCCAAGGCGCTGTAAGCAAGGTCGACGACGGCATTACCGCTGCTGTTGCGCGGCGCGCTGCCGCCGGCAGCGGTACCGGTGGAGCCGGAGCTGGTCGCGGCCTTGGTGGTCAGGTATTGCGATGACACATAGCCGACTTTGCCGGTTGCGGTTTTCACCTTGGACCAGCCATCGCCCTCGCCGGTGCAGGTCAGCTTGGTCATATAGGTCAGCGTCATGAGGATGGCGCTGTCGGTAGATGGCTCGGCGCGCAGGTTCAGCTTGGAGGACTTGACATAGACCGTTTTGCTGACTTCCCGGAAAACCATGGTCTGGCTGGTGTATTCTGTCTTGACATAACCGGACAGATCATTAAAGGTGACTTGCATCCAATCGGCATTTTCACCGACGCATGTCACGGTGTCGCCGAACTTCAACTCGGCGAGGATGGCGCTGTCGGTGGACGGTCCGGCACGCAGGTTCAGCTGATTGGCCGAAATGTAAAGGACATAGTTGACGCTGGCATAACTCGGCTGCGGTTCGGTCGCTTCGGCAGCGGGTTCTTCCCCGTCAATCTCCCCGGCGGGTTCCCCGTCGGCGACCAGGCCCGAGATATCGCCAAGCTCGGCTTCCAGAGCTGCCAAATCAAGCTCGACGCCGGCGTCACCGGCAGGATCAGTCTCATCTTCGCCATCCAGGACGGCCGGTTCAGAAACATTGAGGCCGATCATGGCTTCATTCAAGCCGCGATTCAGGAGCAGATCAACGTTTTCCAGGTTATTGAGCGGTGCCAGAACGAAAGAGTCCTCAACTTGGGTGTCTGTATCTTCAATGTCTCCAGCCGGGTTCAGCAGGGCGGAAATCCCCAGAGGCTGGCAGAGAACTGGACTTGCTACAACAAAAGACAGTAAAAAGGTCACCATCAGGTTGCGCAACTGGCGGGGGTTCAGCTTTATTTTCGGCATGTTCCCTCCAACTTTGCCACGAGTAACCAGGAAAATAACCTGGTTCTTCCGCCATTATACCGATCCTGAAAGTTTTCGTCAATTTAATTGGCACTATTCTGTAACAATTTGGCAATATTGTCGGAAAACCGCCTGTTGATTTCTGGGCAATCTGACAAAAGATGTTCCTATCTTGCTTAAAGGTGCAGGCGCTTTCTGATCTCTTCGCGGATCGATTGACGCCGGGCAACGGACAGGCAAATCAACGCCAGGGCCAGGCACGGTATGCTGACAAACAGGGACCAGTCGAGATGAACGGCATGGCTCAGGTGCATTTCCGTGATCAATTCGATACCCATGGTCAGGGCGCCGACCGAACAAAGGATGGCTGCCGGTATGACAAATCCCCGGATCAGGTGCCGGCTGATCAGCAGGCCGTTCAGGAAGACCAGGCCGCAAACCAGCAAGATCAAGGGCAGTCCGAGGGTCAGGTACCAATCCTCATGCGGCTGCATGCGGGCAATCAGGTAAAGGTAAAGCAGGAGACCCAGCGTATCCGGCAAGACCAGTTTGGCGAAAGTCGGCCGCGCGTAAAGGTAATAGGGCACTACGCAGATCCAGGCCAGCCCGAGGCCGCCGGCGGCATACAGGCTCCAATTGGCCGAGCTGTCCAGGATCATGTTGATGACCACGCACAAGACTGCCGGGAAGGCAAAACAGATGGAGAGGATTGTTGCGATAAACTGACGGTTGATCCGCGCATTGATCGGATCCAGCCGGCTCGGATAAGGCCGGACAATCTTCTCGTCGTAAGGCTGCCGGGGATTCAGTACTTCCACGCCGCACAGCGGACAGGCTTTTTCGGACGGATCCAGCTCAACGCCGCAATTGACACAATAGGACATATTCATCACGCTCCATAAATGCTGTTGCTTTCCACCCGGACCGGAATGCCCAGGCGGACAAGCTGCTTGAAAAAGGCTCTTTGCGGATCGGTTTCACTCATGGTGCTGGTAAAATGGATGGTCATCCGATTACCGGCACTGATCACCGAACAGTTGACCGGATTCAGGCGGGATGGACCGAGCAGGAATTCCAGCCGTTCGATTTGTGCGGCCAGGCCTTCCGGCATTTCTATCGCGCCCAGGTTGGACAGGGTGCTGGTAAACCGGCTCTCGCCGGTCATGCTGTACACCAGGCGCATAACCAGGTTTTTCAGGAAAAGCGGCGACAAGCGCAGCAGGATGTTCTTTTCTGGCTGGACATTGGCGCACATCAGGGCGTTCAGATATTTTTCGTGCACGGTGTAGCGCAGGAAATGATGCACCAGGCCGAATATTTCCTCCTGCGTGTAGACACCGTACGCCGGTTCGATGCCCGGATTGGCATATAACGCAAAATTGCGCAATGTCCTGGTCGGGTAAAAACGCCGGACATTGACCGGCACTGAAATCCGGACCGGGTCCAGGATGTGATAACCGCCCTGTTGCTGGATCAGATAGAGTTCGTACAAATAAACGCCGACAAGCAGCTCGGTCACGCTGATTTTGTAGTGGCGGGCAACCGCGGTTGCTTGTTCGACCGGAACAATGCCGCAAATGATGTTCAAATGATGGCCGGGGCTGATCGTGCCCGGAAGATGAAAGGCGTGGGTTTGGCTGGGCCGCCGGATGGCCCGGAAATCGGAAAAGCGCTTGTAGGCATCTTCCATTTCATCCGGATCCGGTTTTTCCCGGACATCCAGCACGCCCTGGCCCTGGCCGGCCTCAACGCCCCGCAGCTCCAGATAAACAGCGGTCAGGGTGCGGAGAAAAACCGATGCGCCATAGCCGTCGGTCAAGGCGTGGAAGAATTCAATGGCGATTCGCCGGCCAGCGTACCGCACCCGGAATAGATAGCCTTTTTCGTCCTTGCGGCTCCAGGGGCGCATCGGATTATGGACATCCGGCTCGATTTCCGGCTTCCGGTCAATGGATTCGAGATAATACCAGAACAGGCCGCGCTTCAACCGTACCGCAAAGTAGGGAAAACGGACAATTGTCCGCTCCAGCGCCTGCTGCAGCAAATCAGGGTCGATCTGGTCCTTGAGCACGGCAGCCAGCCGGAAAACCGTCACATGCCGGGAACGCATGATCACCGGGAATATCTTGGCCGCATTGTCCAGGCGGTACCAGTCGCGGCTGGCCGGACCGTGATGCAGCCAACGGCTCATCGCTTGTACAGCGGGGCGTAGTGGGCTGCCAGCCGGATGGCCTCCTTCATGCTGATCGGGCTGGCAATTCCCTGGCCCGCGATATCCAGCGCCGTGCCATGATCGACGGATGTCCGCAGGAACGGCAATCCGAGAGTCAGGGAGATCGTCCGTTCGAAATCCAGCGTCTTGGTGGCGATATGGCCCTGATCGTGATAGAGTGACAGGACCGCGGCATACCGCCCCATCCGCGCCAGGTGGAAGACCGAATCGGCGCTGACCGGTCCGACCACATCCAGCCCCTCTGCCTGGCAGTCGGCTACGGCCGGCGCCACCGCGGTCATTTCCTCATCGCCGAAAAGTCCATGCTCACCGCTGTGCGGATTCAAGCCGGCCACCGCCAGTGTTCCATCCATCACACCCAGCCGTCTCAGGGAACTGCTGCAGCGGCGGATGCCGGCAGCCACCCTGGCGCGGGTGACCAGATCGCAGGCCTGGCGCAGGCTGACGTGCCGGGTCAGGAAGAACACCCGCAAACCATTGGTTTCGAAAAGAGTCAGCGGATCTTCGGTATCCGTCAGTCCGGCCAGGATCTCGGTATGCCCAATGTACGGCACATCAGCCGCCCGCAAGGATTCCTTGTTGATCGGCGTGGTCGCCAGGGCGTCGGCCTGCCCGGCCTGGGCGAGCTGTACGGCGGCTGTGATATAGTCCATCGCGCATTGGCCGGCCAGCGCCTGGATCGTCCCCGGTACCAGGTCGGCCAGGTCGGCATGCGCCAAATCGACCAGATTGACGAAGCCATGCTGGTAGTGGCCGTCCTCCGGCCGCTCGACCGTATGCAGATAAAGATCGAGATGACAGATATTCATGGCCCTGGCCAGGCACCAGGCATCGCCGATGACCAGCGGCCGGCACAGGCTGTAAACCGACGGGTCGGCCAGCGCCTTGACGACTATTTCGGGGCCGATGCCGTTGGGATCACCCATCGGAATGGCGATTAGCGGCAGTTGGTTCGTGGTCATGACCATTCACGCTCCTTATATTCAATGCAGCTTTGATATTCTCTGACAAAGATTATAATCCATGCGCCGCCTTTCTGGCAGTGGATTTCCGCAAATAACCTGAACGGAAGCCTGCAGTTTCTAAAAAGCGCTGGCAGGATCGGCCAAGGTGTCCGATTTTTTGCTATAATGAACTCAACTATCAGTTGAATCATCAAGATGGTCAATTCAACGATCCGGTTATTTATTCTGCCCTGTTGCCGTGCTACTTTGGTCTTGACGCCAATGCACAGCATGCGCCGCCTTGCACACGACCAGAAAGCTTCAGGAGGTCTTCTATATGAATAATGACTCATCCTCATCATCGACAGCACATTGTCTCAGCCTGAAAATAGCTGAAATGCGCAAAAAGGCCAATCTGACTCAGGAGCAGCTGGCTGACCAGCTGGGCTTGAGTTTTCAAGCCATCAGCAAATGGGAAAATGGGCAGTCTTGCCCCGATATCCTGTTGCTGCCGGAATTGAGCCGGATCTTCGGCATCACAATCGACGAAATGCTGGGCTGTCGGTTACCGGCGGCCGAGCCGGCTCAAGCCACGCAAACAGACCTTCCGCTCACCTTCACCTGGCCGGACGACCAGACGCTGCGCCTGGTTCTCCTGCAGGGGCATCGCATTGTGAAGCAGGAAGACAGCCGAGTCCGAAATCTGTCTTTTACCTATCATGGTGCGGCCTTGAATGTAACCAGCCAGATTTCCATCACCTGCGATGATATTGCCGGCACCGCGACAGCCGGGCTGGCGATCAATTGCGGCGATATCAGCGGCAACGGCAATGCCGGCAAGTCGATTAATTGCGGTGATATCGGCGGCGACTGCAATGCCGGCGGCGATATTAACTGCGGCGATATAGGCGGCGACTGCAAGGCCGGCCGCAATGTCAAATGCGGCGATGTCGGCGGTGACTGCCATGCCGAAGGCGATGTCGAATGCGGCGATGTCGAAGGGAACTGTTCAGCCGGCGGCAAAATCAATTAGCCCGGCCGTGATCCGGCATGATTGCCGATTGCCGGTCATTGGGAGCCGGAAGTTCTGACCCTATTGACAAACCGGTTTGCCGAATCTATACTCAAAGCAATTTCATAAATCATGAAACCGGCGAGTAAGACGAGTAGATCAGCAACCGGATCCCAGCGAGTGGCCGACAGTGTGAGGGCCGTATAACGGAACTGAGGGAATGGACTTACGAGGGTGACCTGAAAAGCGATAATGATCGATGAGTAGGCGTCAACGGGAAGCCAGCCCGTTATCCAGTGGCCGTGCATCACAGGGTGCATGAATGAGTGGGCTTTTACAGAGCCAATTTGGGTGGTACCGCAGGAATCAGATCCTGTCCCTTCTTTGAGGAAGGGGCAGGTTTTTTTATTTTCCAGCCGACCGCAAAGCCGCTGCCGCGGTCGAACGGAACCCGGACCATAACCCGTGAATTGCCAGATTTCTGGACATTGAGGAGGATTGACCAATGAAGCAAGCAAAAAGACTGAGAATTCTGACCGCCGTTATCGGCTTGGTCTTGCTGATCGGAATGGCTGCCGGATGCGGCCAGGGCCCAACCACAGCGGCGACGAAAGCTGCAGCCAGCGTCACGACGGCCAAATCCGCGGCGACCACCGCCGGCAAAGTGATTAAAATCGGCATCACCCAGATCGCTGACCATCCTTCTCTGGACAATTGCCGCGAAGGATTCATCATGGCTTTCATGGAAGCCGGCTATCAGCAGGATGTCAATGTCATCTATGATATCCAGAATGCCCAGGGTGACGGCGGCACGGCCAACCTGATCGCCCAGCGGTTCGTCTCGGAAGGCGTCGACCTGATCTGCGCCATAGCCACGCCTTCCGCCCAGTCCTGCTACAACGCGGCCCAGCCCAAAAAGATCCCGGTGGTCTTCTCCGCCGTCTCGGACCCGGTCGCCGCGCAGCTGGTTCCCGGAGTCGGCAAGGCCGGCAACGGCATCACCGGCACCTCGGATGCCCTGCCGCTCGAGAAGCAGCTGAAGATGATCCGGGCCTTCCTGCCCCAGGCCAAATCGATCGGCATCCTATATAATACCAGCGAAGTGAATTCCGAATCCCAGATCGCCCAGTTGAAAACGCTTGTACCGAAATACGGTTTTGAACTGGTCACCGTGGGCGTCAGCTCGGCCGCCGATATCCCGCTGGCCGCCGACAATATTCTGGCCAAAGTCGATTGCCTGAACAACCTGACCGACAACCTGGTCGTCTCCAACCTGGCAACCATTCTGGACAAAGCCAATGCCAAAGGCATCCCGGTCTTCGGTTCCGAAGAAGAGCAGGTCAGCAATGGCTGCCTCGCCTGTGAAGGCATCGATTATGTCAAACTGGGCAGACAGACCGGCGAGATGGCGCTCAAGATCCTGAAAGGTACGCCGGTCAGTGAAATTCCTTATGAAACGATCATCGATTCCAAACCGTTCATCAACAGCACCGTCCTGAAGAAGCTGAACATCACTCTGCCGGCTGCCTACAGCCAGGCAGCTGACTTGGGGAAGAAGGGCTGAGAGCATGCTCGCGCAGCTGGTCGGCATATTGGAACAAGGCCTGATTTACGGCATCATGGCGCTGGGGCTGTACATCACCTACAGCATCCTGCACTTCCCGGACCTGTCGGTAGACGGCACATTCCCGCTCGGTGCCGCCGTGACCGCCGTGATGATCACCCGCGGCCTTTCGCCCTGGCTGGCTTTGCTGGCTGCTTTTGGCAGCGGTTTGCTTGGCGGTCTGGCAACCGGTTTGCTGCATGTCCGCTTGAAAATAACCGACCTGCTGTCCGGCATTCTGGTCATGACAGCGCTCTATTCGATCAACCTCCGGATTGCCGGCAAGTCCAATCTGCCGATTTTCAACGCCAGGACCATCTTCAACAGCGGGATCGCCACGCTCCTGCCGCCGGCCATCGCCGAATATGCGGTCCTCCTGCTGGTTCTCGTCCTGGCCTTGTTGCTTAAAGGAATCCTGGACTGGTACCTGGGCACCAAATCCGGTACCTTGCTGCGGGCAACCGGCGACAACGAACAGGTCGTCACCGCCGTAGCCCGCGATGCCGGCACAATCAAGATCCTCGGCTTGTCCCTGGCTAACGGCTTCGTCGCCCTGTCCGGCTCGGTGCTTTGCCAGCAGCAGCGCTTTTTCGAGATCACCATGGGTACCGGCACGCTGGTCCTCGGACTGGCGTCCGTGATCATCGGCATCAGCATCTTCCAAAAGTGGCGTTACCCGGGTGCGACCACCCGGGTCCTGATCGGGTCGATCGCCTATAAAGCCTATATCGCCGGAGCGCTGGCGATTGGCTTG
>JAEXPB010000442.1 GCA_023438965.1 Bacillota bacterium
GAGTCTTTCATGTGCCATGACAATAACAATGCGGTTATTGCCCAGGTTGAACCGCTGACGATCCCGACTTACCGGGAACCGGCAGCCGAACAATTGCCCATGTTTGCCGAGAACCGGGTCCACCAGCGGACCAGCGGCAATCCCTACCCCTGCCGGGTGGTCGTCAAGACCGATCGCCGACCGCCGCAGGAGAAAACCTACCAGGCCATCCGACTGGAAAACGAATATATCCGCCTGATTATCCTGCCGGAATTGGGCGGCCGGATCTTCGCCGCCACAGACAAGACGACGGGTTATGACTTTTTCTACCGCCAGCATGTCATCAAGCCAGCCCTGATCGGTGTTCTCGGCTCCTGGATCTCCGGCGGCGTGGAGTTCAACTGGCCTTTCCATCACCGCCCGTCAACCTTCATGCCGGTCGATTATGCGATCGAACGGCGGGAAGACGGCGAAACCATTGTCTGGTTGTCCGAGCACGACCCGATCGAGCGGATGAAGGGCATGGTCGGGATCAGCCTCTGTCCGGGGCAAACCCTGATCAAGACGCATATGAAGGTTTTCAACCGCACGCCGGTTACCCGGTCTTTCCTTTGGTGGGAGAACGCCGCCGTGCCGGTCAATGAACAATACCAGATTTTCTTCCCGCCGGACGTCCGGTATGTCAATTTCCACTATCATCGCTCAGTCACGACCTTCCCGGTCGCCACCGGCGTCTTCAACGGCATCCGGATGGGCGAAGGCACGGACATCACCTGGCACCGCAACACCCGGGCGCCGACATCGTACTTCTCGGCCCCCTCACGGCAGGACTTCTTCGGCGGCTATGACCACGGCCGCGGCTGCGGCGTCGTGCATGTCGCCGACCGGCATACGGCACCGGGCAAGAAAATGTTCACTTGGGCCTACAACCAGCTGGCCCGGTCCTGGGAGCGGGCGTTGACCGATACGGACGGCGCATATGCCGAACTGATGGCCGGTTCTTACTCGGACAACCAGCCGGATTTCGCCTGGCTGGCCCCCTACGAAACCAAGGAATTCGAGCAGTG
The DNA here is from genome assembly GCA_023438965.1 of Bacillota bacterium. Lineage (GTDB taxonomy): Bacteria > Bacillota > Clostridia > Saccharofermentanales > UBA5734 > UBA8949. The sequence continues at coordinate 1,047 of JAEXPB010000442.1, forward strand.
CTGGTATCCGATCGCGGGCACCGGCACGCTGACGGCCGCCAATCGCCTGCTGGCCCTCGGTCTGCAGCGGCACGATGGCCAGATTGAATTGCGTATCCTGGCGACACGCCGGCTGGACGGCGTGCGTCTGACTGTCCAGACCGGTGAAGCCGGCAGCGACAACCGGGAACAGCTGGTCCGCGACCTGATGCTGTCAGCAGGCCAGACGTCGGCTCTGACCATGGCTGATCCCGGTGCGCCCCTGCACATCCGGATCGTCCAGGCGGACCAGACTCTGCTGGCCTACACGGAATCGTCCGTCGGCAGCGCACCCTTGCCGGAGTCCTGGCAGGATCTGCCGGCGCCGCGGGCGGAACATTCGGCGCAGGACCTCTACCTCCTTGGTTTGCATGTCAAGCAATACCGGGACCCCTGCGTTGCGCCGGACGCTTACTGGCAGGAAGCGCTGCAGCGTGATCCCGAGCATGCGCCGACCCTGGTCGCCCTGGGCGAATCTGAATACCAGCGCGGTAATTATGAAACAGCGCAAGATTACCTGGCTCGGGCGCGCCGGGTGTTGACCCGCCACAATGGCAATCCGGAAGACGGCCGCGTCTTCTATCTGCTTGGCCTGGTCTACCAGGCGCAGGACCAGCTGGACCAAGCCAGCGACGCCCTGGCCAAGGCAGCCTGGAACCAGGCCCAGACGGCAGCGGCGTTGACCCGCCTGGCCAGCCTCGACGGCCGGCGGGGTGACTACGCCCGCATGCTGGCGCACAGCCGGACCGCGCTGGACAGCGCCGGGCAGAACGGATTGGCGCAGGCGCTGGCTGCCATCGCACTGGAACGGACCGGCAATCGTCCGGCGGCCTTGGTTATCCTGGCTCAGGCCCTGGCGGCCGATCCGTTGAATCACCTGGCCCGACTGCTGGACTGCTTGTACCGCGAACAGCCGTTGGAGGGGTTCGTATGCAACCTGCACGGCGATCGCGGTCAGACGGCGCTGGATCTGGCCTTCGAGCTGATCGCCGCCGGTCAGGCCGATATTGCGGCGAACCTGCTGCTTATCACGCTCAAGGCGACCAAATCGGGTACAGATCAGCCAATGGTCGCCTATACGCTGGCCAGCCTTTTGCCAGCCGATACGGCGGCGCAATATCTCGATCTGGCCCGCTCCGCCCGAAAGCCCGGCCGGTTCCCGTCCCGCCTGGAAGAATTGGCGGTGCTGCAGCAGATTACCGCCAGCCGGCCGGATGACGCCAATGCCTGGTACCTGCTCGGTTGCCTGCTGTACAGCAAACGGCGTTATGCCGAGGCCGCCGACTGTTGGACCCGCTGCCTGTCGCTCGAACCGGGCTTCGCGGCGGCGCGGCGTAACCTGGCGATTGCCGGCTACAGCCACCTGGACCGCCGCGACGAAACCCTGCCGCTTCTGCAGGAAGCTTACCGGCAGAATCCGGCTGACGAACAGCTGTTCTACGAGATTTGCCATGTGCTGGCCCGGACCGGCGCCGATCCGCTGGAACGAATTGCGTTCATTGCCGGCGAAGCCGAACGCCGCGGACTGGACTGCTTCGGACGGGCTGCTGCGGCGCCAGGCAACGATGAGAAACCGGCACTCCGGCCAGAAATTGTCCTCGAGTGGTGCCAGGCCCTGAACCAGTCCGGTCAATGGGCCGAGGCCCTCGACCTGCTGGCCGCGCATCGCTTCATCCCCTGCGAAGGCGGCGAGCACGCCGTGGCCGAGCAGTACCTTTTCGCCAACCATGCTCTGGGGCGGCAGCTGCTCGTTCGGCACGATCCGGCCGCGGCGCTGGCCCGCTTCCGTCAGGCGCAACAGTTGCCGGACAATCTGGGCGCCGGTCTCTGGCACGAGGCCTGGCTGGTGCCGCATCAGTATTACGAGGCGATCTGCCTTGAACAACTCGGCCAGCCAGCGGCGGCCCGCCTGATCTACGAACACATCGTCGGCCTGACGATCGATTATTTCTCGAATATGCATTTGCCCGGTCTGCCCTGCTGGCAGGCTTTGGCCCTGCTGCGGCTAGGCCGGGCGGAAGATGCCCGCCAGGCGCTGCAAACGGCTGAGACACGCTGGCAGCAGGCACTGCGCCAGCCGGATGCCGGCTACTTCAAAGCGACGCCGTTCTTCATCAGCTACATGGAACAGCCCCAAAGTTTGCGCCGCGGATTATACTGGTATTTGATCGGTTTCGCGCAGGCTGTCCGGGGCGACCCGGATGCCGCCCGCAACAGCTGGCAGGAGTCGCAGGCGGCTGATCCGGGCCTTCTGTTCTGCCGGCTGGAAGCTGAACTGCTCAATCAAATGAAGGGTGGGGAAGAGCATGAGCAATAGGAAAAGCCTGGCCCAAACGCGGCGGCGGTTGTGGCGGAACCGCTATGTTTACCTGATGGTGCTGCCGGTGACGGCTTATTTCCTGGTTTACCGGTACTGGCCGATGACCTGGCTGTCGATCGCCTTCTACGACTACAAGCTGCTGCTGGGGCTGAGCGGCAGCAAGTTCATCGGCCTGCAGAACTTCAAGGACTTCTTCCTGGGCAGCAGCTTTCTGCGCACGATCGGGAACACGGTGATCCTGAACGTCTACTCGCTGCTGTTCGTGTTCCCGTCGCCGATCATCTTCTCGCTGCTGCTGAACGAGGTGCGCCAGCCGAAGCTCAAGCGCTCGATCCAGACGATCACCTACCTGCCGTACTTCATCTCGACGGTGGTGCTGGTGGGCATGATCAGCTCGCTGCTGTCGCCGACCTCAGGCCTGTTCGCCTACCTGTTCAAGGCGCTGGGGCTGACGCCGATTTATTTTCTGGGCGAGCCGGGTTTCTTCCGGGCGATCAACGTGCTGTCGGGCATGTGGCAGACGACGGGCTGGAATGCGGTGGTGTACCTGGCGGCGCTGACGGCGATCGACCCGCAGCTGTATGAGGCGGCGGTGGCCGACGGGGCGGGGCGGCTGCGGCGGATGTGGCACATCTCGCTGCCCGGCATCCGCAACACGATCGTGATCCTGTTCATCCTGCGGATCGGCGACCTGCTGGGGGCGAACATGGAGAAGGTGCTGCTGCTGCAGAACGACCTGAACCTGTCGGTGGCGGAGCTGCTGCCGACCTACATCTACAAGGTGGGCCTGGTCAACGCCAAGTACAGCTTCGCGACGGCAGTCGGCCTGTTCAACTCGGTGGTCAGCCTGGCCCTGGTCCTGCTGGCCAACTGGTTCTCCCGGCGGGTTTCGGAAAACCAGGCCGGCATCTTCTAGAAAGGGGGCGGAAAGAGATGATCCAAACTGACAAATCCTGGCAGGGCCGCCTGGCGGACAGCCTGATCTTCCTGATCCTCGGCCTGTTCTGCCTGATCATCATCCTGCCGTTCATGAACCTGCTGTCCATGTCGGTCAGCGATGAGCTGGCGATCATGAGCAACCGGGTGACGATCTTCCCGGTCGGCTTCAGCATCGCCTCGTACGCCAAGGTGTTCCAGACGATCACGATCCTGCGGGCGTACGGCAACACCATATACGTGGCGGCGATCGGCTGCCTGCTGACCTTGCTGGCCACCTCGATTGCGGCCTATCCGCTGGCCTTTGCCGACTTTGCCGGCCAGAAGGTGTACAACGCGATGATCATGGTCACCCTGTGGTTCAGCGGCGGCATGGTGCCGACCTTCCTGGTCATGAGCAAGCTGGGGCTGATCGACTCGCTGTGGGCGCTGATCACCGGCGGCCTGATCAGCGCGTACAATGTGCTGATCCTGCGCAGCTTCTATGTGACGATCCCGAACGACCTGATCGAGTCGGCGCGGATGGACGGTTCGAACGACTTCCACACGCTGTTCAAGATCGTCATCCCGTTGTCCAAGGCGGCGCTGGCGACGATCGCGCTGTGGGTGGTGGTCGGGCACTGGAACGACTTCATGGGCCCGCTGATCTACCTGCGGGACTATCGGAAATACACGCTGCAGCTGGTGCTGCGCGACATCCTGATGTCGGCGGAGAGCAGTTCGCTGTTCGACATCATGGAAGGCAACCGGACGGCGATCCCCGATCAGCTCAAGCACGCGGTCATCGTGGTGGCGATGATCCCGGTGCTGGCGATCTACCCGTTCATCCAGAAATATTTCGTCAAAGGAGTGATGCTCGGCGCCGTCAAAGGCTGATAAATCAAG
>JAEXPB010000462.1 GCA_023438965.1 Bacillota bacterium
CCGGGCGCGGCGGGGCCCGGCGACGGCAATCAATCCGGCGGTCAGCGGAAGCAGCCGGCTGCTGGGCGCCTTCCTGCCGGCAACGGCGATTCAGGTCCTGCTTGCCCGCCGCCTGGGCCCGCTGATCATGACCAGCGCCAACCTGAGCGGCGACGTCATCTGCATCGATGACGACGAAATGCTGGCCTTTGCCGCTGCCGCCGGCCTGGACGGCGTACTGGCCCATGACCGGCGGATCGGCGTGAACCTGGATGATTCGGTGCTGCGCCTGGCTGACGGGCAGCCGTTGCTGATCCGCCGGGCCCGCGGTTATGTGCCTTTGCCGGTCGATCTGGCATCCGCGCCAAATCTGCCGCGGCTCGCCGCTGCCGGCGGCGACCTGAAGGCGCCGGCTGCCCTGACGCGGGATGGTTTGTGCTATCCGGGCGCGCCGGTCGGCGATCTGGCCGAAGCGGCGGTCAACCCGGCCTGGCGGCGGCAGATCGACCATCTGTGCCGTCTGTTGGATTTCCAGCCGGACTGGCTGGTTGGCGACCAACATCCGGACTATCTCAGCACCCGCTTGTTGCGGGAACGCTTCCCGGCCACGCCATGGCTGGCCGTGCAGCATCATCGTGCCCATATTGCGGCGGTGCTGGCTGAGCATCCCGGCCAGGAAGCAGCCATCGGAGTAGCCATGGATGGAACCGGCTTTGGCGATGACGGCACGGTCTGGGGCGGCGAGTGGCTGGTCTGCCGGGGCGCGGCGATGGACCGGGTGGCCTGCCTGCGGCCGATACCCTTTGCCGGCGGCGACCGGGCACGGCAACGCGCCTGGCAATGCCTGGTCAGCCATCTGGCGGCGGCCGGGCCGGCAGCCGCTGATCTGTCGGCCAATATTCCCTGCCTGGCCAGCCGGCCCGAAGCGGTGAAACTGGTTGCCGCCGCCTGCCGCCGCCAGGTCGGCACAGTCCTGAGCTCGAGTACCGGCAGCCTGTTCGACGCGGTCAGCGCCCTGCTCGGTTTCGGCGAAATTAACCAATATGAAGGACAGTGCGCGCAAGCCCTGGAACAGGCCGCCGCCGAAGCGGCTGCGCTGGAGCTGCCGGCTTTGCCTCTGCCGGAACTCTGCCGGATCAGCAGCGATGATCCGGCTGCCGGCACGGCTTCGGACCGCCCGTCCGGCTGCCTGATCCATCTGGATCCGGCGCCGCTGTTCCCGGCGTTGGCCGCCGCTCTGGCCGCCGGCGCCGATCCGCGCCGCCTGGCCCTGGATTTCCACCTGGCGTTGGCCGGTGGGATCAGCCGGATCTGCCGGATCATCAGCCAAGAGACTGGCATCCGGACGGTGGCGCTGGGCGGCGGCTGCTTCCAGAACGTGCTATTATTGAATCAGACTGCCGCGCTGCTGCGGCAAAACGGCTTGACGGTCCTGACCAACCGGCAGGTCCCGCCGGGCGACGGCGGCCTGGCTTTGGGCCAGACCTGGCTGGCCCTGCGGCTGATTGCCGCCGGGAAAGCCGGCGGACCAACGTGCGGGGCGAATCCGCAAAGGGGGAATTGACATGTGTCTGGCTGTTCTGGGCCGGATTACCCAAATAAACGACGATCAACAGGCTTTGGTGGATTATAACGGCATTGCCTTGCCGGTCGATCTGGGACTGGTCCAGGCGCAGACCGGCGATACCGTGCTGGTTCATGCCGGTTGCGCGATCGCCGTGCTGGACGAGGAAGAATTGCACCGCTGGCAGGACCTGATGGCGGACATCAGTGAGGCCATGGGGGAAAATACGCCATGAACGCGACGGACGCGGTCCGCTATCTGCGTGAATACCATGGCCGGCCGCTGACCTTGATGGAGGTCTGCGGCTCGCATACGGCGGTGCTGGAGCGATATGCCATCCGGGAATTGCTGTCGCCGCGGCTTGGCCTGGTCTCCGGACCCGGCTGCCCGGTCTGCGTGACGCCGGCCGCCGAGATCGACCGCCTGCAGCGCCTGGCGCTGCAGCCGGGCTGCACGCTGGCCTGATTTGCCGATCTGCTGCGTATTCCGGGCGCGGCAGGCACTTTGCAGCAGACGATGGCCCGCGGCGGGTCCGTGCGCCCGTTCTTGTCGCCGCTGGAAGTGGCCGGCTGGGCGGCCGGACAACCGGAACGGCTTTTCCTGGTGGCGGCAATCGGCTTCGAGACGACGGCGCCGTTATATGCGCGCCTGCTCGACCGGATCGCCGCGGCCGGCTTGACCAATGTGCGGTTGATTTCGTCGCTGCGGCTGATGCCGCCGGCCTTGCGTTATCTGCTGGCCCAGCCGGACTGCCCGGATGGCTTTCTCGCCCCCGGCCATGTCAGCGCAATCATCGGCAGCCGTCCCTACGAGCCGCTGGCCGCGTCATCCGGCCGGCCGTTCGTCATCGCCGGCTTCACACCCGAACAGGTGCTGATCGGCCTGGCCCATCTGACCCGCTTAGCCGATCAGCGAGAACCGGTCGTCCGGAATGATTACCCCCAACTGGTCGCCGCGGACGGCAACCGGCAGGCACAAGGCCTGCTGGCGCGCTATTTCCAGCCGGCGCCCATGCTCTGGCGCGGCCTGGGCGAGATCCCGGATTCCGGCCTGCAGCTGCGGCCGGAATATGCCCGGCTAGCCTGGAGAGACGACCTCCCGTCCGACCGGACGGCAGCCGGCCGCCTGCCTGACGAACGGGCCGACCCGGCCTGCCGTTGCGGCGATGTCCTGGCTGGCCGCCTGCGACCGCGCGACTGTGCGGCGTTTGGTCGCCAGTGCCGGCCGGAGCAGCCGCTTGGCCCGTGCATGGTCTCCAATGAAGGCGCCTGCGGCCTGGCTTTCACTTATCACCGGGAGGATCCGACATGATCATCGAGAAACAGCACGGCGGCGGCGGCGGGGCGACCGAAGCCCTGGTCCGCGACATTTTTCTGAAACATCTGGGCAATCCGGTGCTGGCCTGCCTGGAGGACGCGGCCATTCTCAGTGTCAGCGGCGAGATCGCCCTGACGACGGACTCCTTCGTCGTGACGCCGCTGTTTTTCCCCGGCGGCGACATCGGCCGCCTGGCGGTCTGCGGTACGGTCAATGACCTGACGGCCGTCGGGGCGGTGCCCCGCTACCTGACCGCCGGCTTCATCCTCGAGGAAGGGTTGGAAGCCGACCTGCTGGAACAGGTGGTCCGCTCAATGGCGGCGACTGCCCGGGAAGCCGGCGTTCAGATCGTCGCCGGCGACACCAAAGTGATCGAAGGGCACGGCGGCCTGCTGATCAACACCGCCGGAATCGGCCTGATCCCAGCCGGACAGGCGGTGCGCGGCAACGGCGCCCGGCCGGGTGACCGCATCCTGCTCACCGGGCCGATCGGCGACCACCAGGCCTGCATCATGAGCCAGCGGCTGGAAGTGGCCGCCCCGATCCGCAGCGACGCGGCGCCGCTCAACAACCTGATCCGACCGGTTTTCGACCGGGGTTTCCGACCGCACGCCATGCGCGACGCCACCCGCGGCGGGCTGGCCACCGTGCTGCACGAATTGACGGCCGGCGCCGGCTGTTCGGCTGAACTGCGGGAAGAAGACCTGCCGGTCCGGCCGGAAACCCGCGCCTTCTGCGAACTCCTGGGTCTCGATCCGCTGACCATGGCCAATGAGGGCTGTATGGTGCTGATTGTCGCCGCCGAAGACGCCGCCGGCATCCTGTCGATCCTGCGCGGTCATCCGGCCGGTGAATTGGCTGCCGACATCGGTTCAGTCGAAGCCGGGCAGGGCGTCATGATCCGCACGGTTTTCGGCAGCCGCCGGCAAGTCATCCAGCCCTGGCAGGAAGG
>JAEXPB010000019.1 GCA_023438965.1 Bacillota bacterium
ATCGTCGCCTGGGTCACGCCCAGGCCAGCCTTGTTCAGGCTGTCCACCAGTTCCTCCTGGGTGCCGATGTCCTCTTCCCTGATCATGCGCAGCAGGCGGGACTGCCGTTCGCTCTTGGTGATATTCATCTGGTCTCCCCCCTGGCCTGGATTTTCTGCGGCAACGTGGCGTAGAACGTGTCGGGACCCAGCCGGATCAGGCTTTGGCAACGATCCGACCGCCGGATCACAATCGAACTGCCGCTGTTCAGGTAGATCTCCTGCCGGCCGTCGATGGCCAGCAGGGCTTGGTAGGGATAATCGCAGATCCGGATGACAACCCGGCTATTGTCGGCGGCAATATAGCTGCGGTTGTGCAAGGTGTGCGGGCAGATCGGCGTGATCAGCATCAGCGACAGCTCCGGATGGATGATCGGTCCGCCGGATGACAACGAATAGCCGGTCGAGCCGGTCGGTGTCGAGACAATCAGGCCGTCGCCCGGTATACGGTCGACAGTCTCCTGGTTGATATCCATTTCCAGGGTCAGGATCCGTGACTTGCCGCCCCGCGAGATGACAGCGTCGTTGAGGGCAAAGCCGGTTTCCAGCAGATTCTGCCGTTCGTCATAACAGCTGACATCCAGCATCATGCGCTGCTCGAGATGATATTGGCCGTCCAGCAGTCTGTGGATGGACTTTTCCAGGTTCTCCGGCAGAATTTCCAGCAGAAAGCCCACACTGCCCAGATTGACGCCGATGATCGGGACATGGTCGCAGCCGGCCAAATGCACGGCTGACAGGAATGTCCCGTCGCCGCCCAGACAGATCAGCAGGTCGCTGTCGGCATATTCGGCCATTTCCACACCCGGCTCGGCTGCCAGCGCCGTATCCCGGCAGGACGGATCGACGACGCAGACTGATCCGGCGGCATTGATGATCTGGGCCGCCCGGCGGGCGACCGCATATCCAGGATCTTTATCCGGATTGGCATAGATACCGATGCGCATGGCTCCTCCTCGCTGATCCGATGAACCTGATGCATTAATAAAGATTATAACCGATGAAAAGGCAGACCGCATCCTGATCCAGCATAAAAAATTGCCAGTTTGCCAGATAACTTATTCCGTATGGCGGCGTTTCGGATCATCCCCGCACAGCTGAGCGGCCCGGGCGGCAATGCCGTCCGGCGTCAACTGCTGTTCCGCCAGCAGCAAGTCGCGTTTGCCCTGCGGCAGTGCCTGGTCGTCGATGCCCAGCAGGTCAAATCCGGCCGCCGGAATTTCCCGCAGCAGGTCCGGCAGCGCCGACTGGCCCAGGCCGCCTTGCCGCAGGGCTTCTTCGACCAGAAGGATCCGGCCGGTATGGCGAACAGACTGAACCAGCGTTGGCAGATCGAGCGGCTTGGCGCAGGTGATCAACAGGACTTCCGCGGCCAGACCCTGGCCGGCCAGAATCTCCGCCGCCTGTAAAGCCGGCCCGGCCATCGTGCCCAGGGCGGCGATCGTGATGTCCCGGCCGGGACGCAGAAACTGGACTTTCCGCCAATCCGTCATTTCCGGACGTTCCGGGAGGCCCTGCGGCCATTCGCGGCCGCGCGGATAGCGAATGGCGACCGGATGGTCCGCCTGGACGGCCTGAGTCAGGATATCAGCCAGCGCGGCGTAGTCGGGCGGATTGTAGATCGACAGATGCGGCAAGGGCAGCAGCAGGCCCAGGTCATAAATGCCCTGATGCGTTTCCCCGTCTTCACCGACGATGCCGGCCCGGTCAATCGCCAGAACGACCGGCAGGTTTTGCAGGCAGATGTCATGCAGGACCTGGTCGTAAGCCCGCTGCAGAAAAGTGGAATACAGGGCCACGACCGGCCGCATGCCGCCGGCAGCCAAACCGCCGGCCAGGGTGACCGCGTGCTGTTCAGCGATGCCGACATCGAAGAAGCGGGCCGGATAATTCTCGGCAAAGCCGGCCAGACCGGTTCCGGCCGTCATGGCCGCCGAGATGGCACAGATCCGCGGATTGTGGCGGGCCAGGGCCTCCAGGCGCTGGCCGAACGCTTCGGAGAAGGAATGCGGCATTCCGGCCGCCGGCGCCGGGCCGGCGCTGCAGACGCCGTTTTCGACGACGAAAGGCGCCACGCCGTGATAAAGGTCCGGTGATTCTTCCGCAAAGCGGTAGCCTTTCCCCTTCTGGGTCAGGACATGCAGCAGGATCGGCCCGGGCAGGTCCTGGATGGCGTGCAGGTGATTTTGCAGGCTGGGCAGGTCATGCCCGTCGATCGGCCCGTAATAGCGGAAGCCCAGCTGTTCGAAAAAAACGCCCTGGCGTTGCAGGATCAAGCGGGCGATCCGCTTGACCATCTGGGTTCCGTTGTAAAGGAAATGACCGATTACCGGCATTTTGAGCAACAAGGCGTCAAGCCGGGATTTGATTCGGAGATATTTCTTGGAAATGCGCAGATTTTCCAAATGCTTGGATAAGCCGCCGACATTGCGGTTGATTGACATCTGGTTATCGTTCAGGATGACGATCAGGTTTTCGCCCGATTGTCCGGCATCGTTCAAAGCCTCGAAGGCCATGCCGCCGGTCAGCGCACCGTCGCCGATCACCGCTATGGCGTGACCGCCCTTGCCGCTGCGGGCCAGGGCCCGGCTGAAACCAAGGGCGGCGGATATCGACGTGCTGCTGTGACCGGTATTGAAAAAGTCATAACAGCTTTCCGACTGCTTGGGAAAGCCGGCCAGTCCGTTCTTCTGGCGAAGCGTCCGGAAGCATTCCAGCCGGCCGGTAAGGATTTTCCAGGCATAGGCTTGATGACCGACATCGAAGATGACCTTGTCCCGGTGAAAATCGAATTCCAGCAGCAAGGCGATGGTCAGCTCCACAACACCCAGGTTGGACGCCAGATGACCGCCATTTTTGGCTACCGTGCCGATGATCAGGTCGCGCACTTCCGTGGCCAGCTGCTGGAGCTGGGTTCGGTTGAGCTGTTTCAGCTGCTCGGGCAACTTGAGCTGATTCAGCAGGCTCTCCATGCCAGATTCCCTTTCCATGCGGATCAGCTGCTCCGGTCCAGCAGGTACGTCGTCAAGCCGGACAAAAAAGTCATATCCGGACCGGCAGCGTGCAATTCTGCCAGGCAGCCGCGAGCGGCTGCGATGGCCTCGTCGAGCCGTCGGCGGGCGGCATCCAGGCCAAGCAGGGTGACATAGGTCGACTTCCGGTCACGCTGGTCTTTGCCGGCGGTTTTGCCCAAAGCTGCGGCGTCAGACGTGACATCCAGAATATCGTCCTGGATCTGGAAAGCCAGCCCGATAGCCTCGGCGTAGCGTTCCAGAATGCCGGTCACGGCCGGAGCGGTGCCAGCCAGGCTGGCGGCGGCCAGGATGGGAGCTTTGATCAGGGCGCCGGTTTTCATCCGGTGCAGCGTGCGCAGGGACGGCTCGTCGATCAAGCGGCCTTCCGCGGCCAGGTCCAATGTCTGGCCGCCGATCATGCCCCGGCTGCCGGCAGCATGGGCGATCAGGCGCGCGGCGGCCACTGTGCCGGGCAGCGTTGGGTCGACGGCATCCAGGAGAACCTCATAAGCCCGGTTCAGCAGGGTATCGCCGGCCAGGACGGCTATCGCTTCGCCATAGACCCGGTGGCAGGTCGGCCGGCCGCGGCGCAGGTCGTCGTCATCCATGCAGGGCAGATCATCATGGATCAACGAATAGGTATGGATCATTTCCAAGGCGCAAGCGGCGGGCAGAGCACGCTGCCAATCGCCGCCCAGCAGGTCAACCGTACCCAGCAGCAGCACCGGACGGAACCGCTTGCCGCCGCCCAGCAGGCTGTAGCGAGCGGCAGCGACAACCAGGCCGCCGTCAGCATCCGCCTGCTCCGGCAGATACAGCGGCAAGGCAGCCTCGACAGCGGCCAGGTAGCGGGCATAGGACTCCGGCCAGGCGGTCATCAGGTTTCCTCGCCGAAGGGCTTCTCTTCCAACTGCCCATCCGGTTTCTCAATCAGTTGGGTGATCTGTTTCTCGATCGCGGCCAGTTTGCCGGCGCAGATCTGCGCCAGAGCCATGCCCTGGCGGAACAGGGCCATGGACTCGTCCAGGCCGGTTTCGCCGGATTCCAGGCGGCTGACCACCTGCTCCAGGGTCCGGATGGCTTCTTCATAAGTCAGGCTGGCCAGATCTTCGGGCAGTCCCGTTGGTTGATTCATCAGAAATACCTCCTGTCGCTGACGCGCTTGACTTCGCAATTCAAGACGCCGTCGCTGAGCCAGACGTCGACCGGATCACCGGGATTGACCAGGGCGGTGGACAGCAATACCCGGCCGGTATTGGGCGAACTGGCCACACTATAGCCGCGGGCCAGCACCTTGAGCGGACTGAGCGTGTCCAGCTTGCCGGCGAGGATCGAGAAGTTCCGTTCCGCTTGCTGCCGGCGCATCTGCAGGGCTTGCTGCAGCGCCTGCGCCGCCCGGTCGAGATCCAGACGCCGACGGTCGATCAGCTCCAGCGGCTGGCGGAAAACGCGGCTCTGCTGAATATGACGCAAATGCTGCCGCTGTTGTTCCAGACGGCTGCCCAATGCCCGGGCCAGGCGGTTCTGGGCCTGCAGCAGGAGAACCTCCTGTTCCCGGCGAACCGGCATGGCCAGTTCGGCGGCGGCGGACGGTGTCGGCGCGCGCAGATCGGCGACAAAATCGCAAATGGTGTAGTCCGTTTCATGCCCGACCGCGGAAATGACCGGTATTTGGGAATTATATACCGCGCGGGCAACGATTTCCTCATTGAAAGCCCACAAATCCTCCAGCGAACCGCCGCCCCGGCCGACAATCAGGACGTCGACATTGCCCAGCCGGTTAAAGCGCTGAATCGCAGCGGCGATGCTGGCCGCCGCGCCTTCGCCCTGGACCTGGACCGGGATCAGCCGCAGGCGGAAATTGGGGACACGCCGGGACAGGACCTGGATAATGGCCCGAATGACCGCTCCGGAAGGCGAGGTAACCACCCCGACCGCCTGCGGCAGCAGCGGCAGTTTTCTTTTATGGGCGGCATCAAAAAGCCCTTCGGCCGCCAGACGCTTCTTCATTTGTTCGAATGCCAGATACAGGTCGCCCAGGCCGTCGGCTGTCATTTCGCTGACATAGAGCTGGAAACGGCCATCGCGGTCATAAAGCGACGCCTTGGCCGTCAGGATGACCTTCAGCCCATCAGTCGGCCGGAACCGAAGCTTGGTTGCCTGACCTTTGAACATGACGCAGCTGACCGCCGCTTCATCATCCTTGAGCGTAAAATAGAGATGGCCGGAAGCGTAAGATTTAAAACCGGAAATTTCACCCTTGACCAGCACAGGGTTAAGGTTGGCGTCCCGATCCAGCAGCGCAGCCACATAACGGTTCAGCTGGGCGACCGAAATAGGCTGGCTCATGCCTCGGCACCACCGTTGAGGCGGCCGAGGACCGCATTAATGTACGAACGGGATTCTTCGCTGCTGTATTTTTTGGCAAGCAGAACAGCTTCCGAAATTGCCACATT
>JAEXPB010000061.1 GCA_023438965.1 Bacillota bacterium
TGCTGACCCATGGCGCTTTTGCCGGGTTGCGCGAACTTGCCAACCGGGAGGTCCGCGCCGCGGCATTTGCCCGCATCCATGAGGCATATGCCGGCGTTGGCCGGTCGCTGGCCGTTCTTTACGGCACCCAGGTCAAGGCGGATATTCTGCTGGCTAAGGCGCGGCATTATCCGGACTGCCTGGGTGCGGCGCTATCCGGCGACAATCTGCCGTCCAGCCTTTATGCCAGCCTGCTGGAAGCGGTCAAGGCCGGCCGGCCGATCCTGGGCCGTTATCTGGCGTTGCGGCGGCAGTGCCTGCAGCTGGATGACCTGCATTTCTATGATACCTATGTTCCGATGCTCAGCCAACCGGAACGCCGCTATTCGTTTGAGGAAGCCTGCGACATGCTGCGGCAGGGGCTCGCACCCTTGGGCAGCCGCTATCTGGCCGACCTGGAACGCCATCTGACCAGCCGCTGGATTGATGTCTATGAAACGCCCGGCAAAACAAGCGGCGCCTATTCCTGGGGATCATATAAAACTCACCCGTATATTCTGTTGAATTTCGGCGGCACTTTATCGGACATTTTCACACTGGCCCACGAAATCGGGCATAGCCTGCACACGTATTATGCCAACCAGCGGCCTTATCCGCAGGCGCATTATCCTATATTCCTGGCTGAGATCGCCTCGACGGTGAACGAGAACCTGCTGATGCGCCATCTGCTGCGCCAATGCGATGAACAGACAGCGGAAGGCCGGCAGGCCAAAGCCTACCTGCTGAACCATTTCCTTGAGGAATTCCGCCTGACGGTCTACCGGCAGACCCTGTTCGCCGATTTTGAATGGCAGGCCCACCAGAAAGCCGAGCGGGGGGAAGCCTTGACCGCTGACGGGCTCTGCAGCCTGTACCAGTTCCTGCTGGCCGAATATTATGGCGATGATGTCGTCCGCGATGATTACATGAAATGGGAGTGGACCCGGATCCCGCATTTCTATAACGCCTATTACGTCTACAAATACGCAACCGGGTTTTCGGCCGCCGTCGCCCTCAGCACACAGATTCTCACCGAAGGCGAAGCGGCCGTTGAACGTTACCTGACTTTCCTGGGAGCCGGCGGATCCGATTACCCGCTGGCGATCCTGGCCCGGGCGGGCGTGGACCTGACGACCCACGCGCCGATCGAAGCAGCCCTGCGGGAGTTTTCATCGCGTCAGGATGAATTGATTCAGCTGATCAAGGGGAGGCCAACCACATGGAAACCGAATTAAAGCTCCGTTTTGTCCAGCCGGACGGCCAAGCCGATTTTATGGCCAGCCCCTGGCTGCATCAATTGGTTATGCCGGATTCGACAACGAAGACCGAGATGCTCAGCCGTTACTATGACACCGCCAGCCATGAGCTGACCCGGCTGAAGACCTCGTTGCGCATCCGCACGGAAGGCGATGCGCGGACTGTGACGATCAAACTCGGCGGTCAGGCCAGCAATGGCCTGCATCAGCGGCTGGAATGGTCGGTCTTGATCGATGAGGACGAGTGGGAGGACGACCTGGATTCCGGTTTGAACATTGACTGGTTCTTCCGGCACGCCGAAAGCGACGGCGATCCGGACGAACGGCTGCATGAAATCCTGCAAGTGCTCGAAGGTCAGCCGCTGCAGGAGATATGCCAGGCCCGCTTCACCCGCACGGCTTTTGATGTCGGCTTTGGCGACACCTTGATGGAATTGGCGCTGGATAACGGCGAGATACAAGCTGGCAGCCTGACCGACTCGATCAACGAACTGGAGCTGGAACTCAAGGAAGGCGATGTTCGCGACCTGATGGAGCTGGGCAGCCTGCTGATGGACCGGTATGAACTGGTCCCCGAATCCAAGAGCAAATACGCCCGCTGCCTGGACCTCCTGAACCAACAAGCCAATGCCGGCCATGACTGACAGCCCGCTCCTGATCAGCCGCGTGGCTGTCATTGGCGGCGGCGCGGCTGGATTGATGGCGGCGATAGCTGCGGCCACCGCCTGGCGCGAGGCCGGCAGTCCGGCCGGCGGCGGCAAGTCCCCGCGGCCGGTCCTTTTGCTGGAAAAGCAGGACCGGGTAGGCCGTAAATTGCTGGCCACCGGCAACGGCCAATGCAACTTGAGCAACCAGGCCGCTGACATCAGCCATTATCACGGCCGGGAGCCGCGTTTTGCCGCCGGCGCCCTGCATCGCCTGCCCGTAATGGAAACGGTCAGCCTTTTCCGCCAATTTGGCTTGCCATGCCGGGTCGAAGCGAACGGCCGAATCTATCCCTACAGCTATCAAGGCTCGGCTGTCCTGGATCTGCTCCGGTTGACAGCCGCCCGTCTGGGTGTGCAGACGCTGACCTCCTGCGCGGTAACCGGCATCTCGCCCCGGCCGTCCCCGCTGGCCGGCTTTGCGCTGCAGACAGCCGACGGGCGGCAGATTCGGTCCGAATGCGTGATCGTGGCTACCGGGGGCCTCGCGGCGCCGTCATTAGGCAGCGACGGCAGCGGTTATGGTTTGCTGGAGCGTCTGGGTCACCGCCTGACCGATGTATTTCCGGCCATTGTGCAGATCCGGACCGAAACCGACCTCGTAAGGGGACTGGCCGGCATCAAAATCGATGGAACCGCAGCCGTCCAAAGCGATGACCGCCTGCTGCAAGCTGCCGGCGGCGAAATCCTCTTTACGGAATATGGCCTGTCTGGACCGCCGATTCTGGAGCTGTCGCGCCTGGTTGGCGAAACCTTGCGCCGCAAACCCGATCAGCCGGTCTGGGTCGTACTCGACCTGCTGCCGGATATGCCGGCGCCGGAGCTGCTGCAATGGCTGGAGTATCGCCGTCAGACCGACCCGACGGTGGAGCTGGCCGAATATCTCACTGGACTGGTCAACAAGAAAGTCGGGCAAGCCGTGCTCAAACGCTGCCTGGAGCGTCCGCTCAGCCAGCCGGCCGGCAGCTTGACGGAACCGGACCGGCGACGCCTGGCCGAATGGCTCAAAGCCCTGCCGATCCGGGCGACCGGTACCCGGGACTGGAACCAGGCCCAGGTTACCGCCGGCGGCCTGGATGTGCGGGATTTCCGGCCGGACACCCTGGAGTCGCGGCTGCAGCCGGGCCTCTATGCTGCCGGTGAGATTCTGGACATCGACGGGGACTGCGGCGGGTACAATTTGCAGTGGGCCTGGTCATCCGGCCATCTGGCCGGCCGGCGCGCCATGGCGGCCTGCCTGGCGGACCGGACGGTCACGCTGCAGTGAAGTCGCCGATCATCGTTCACGACCTCCGCCTGCCGCCGGGACATACCGCTGCGGACCTGGCTGCCGCGGCCGCCCGCAAGGCCGGCCAGCCAGCCGGATCGGTCAGACCGGACGATCTGCGTATTCTCCGGCAATCCGTCGACGCCCGCCATAAGGCTTCGATCAAGCTGCAATACAGTGTTGAGCTGCATCCGCAGCCCATCCCGCTGGCCGGCATTCGCTGCCTGTTGCCGGCCGGCTCGCCCTTGCCGCCGCGGAGCGGACCGCAGCCGGTTGTTGTCGGCGCCGGACCGGCCGGTCTTTTTGCGGCTCTTTACCTGGCATTGGCCGGTCAACGGCCAATCCTGCTGGAAAGAGGCCGCCCGGTTGAAGAGCGCCAGACGGATGTCGCCCGCTTCTGGCAGACCGGCTGTTTAAATCCCGAATCCAATGTCCAGTTCGGCGAAGGCGGTGCCGGCACCTTTTCCGACGGCAAGCTGACTACCGGCATCAAGGACCCGCGCTGCCAGGCTGTGCTGGAAGAGCTGGCCCTGGCCGGCGCGCCGGCCGAAATCCTTTACCTGGCCAAGCCGCATGTCGGAACCGATTACCTGCGGACAATCGTCCGTTCGATCCGGCAGAAGATCCTGGACGCCGGCGGTGAAATCCGCTTCAACACCTGTC
>JAEXPB010000085.1 GCA_023438965.1 Bacillota bacterium
CCCGGCATATCGGCCTGATGAATGTCAATCGACGGATACAACTGCAATACGGCGACGATTGCGGCTTGGTGCTGGAAAATGCCGAGTCCGGCGGTCTTGGCGTCCGGATGAAGCTGAAATACAAGCAATGACGGTTGCAGCAGATTTGTTATGGGCCAAACCAATCGATTTGATCTTGATTCACCACGTCACACCTGCTCCGCATTAATGATGTTGCACTTTGAAGATTGATTTGCTTCAATAAGCTCCTGCGCATTAGCGGATCTTTGAGCGGGAACCAATCAAATAAATGTATTTAATCGATTCACATGCATAATAATAATATATATTCATGTTTTCACGGGTAGATTATGCATTCCTATTGTGCTAAAATAGCCTATACACAGGATATCAAGGCGGTTCCCACCTCTGACGAAAGGAGGTGGTTGCTGATGGAATACTTAACCATGTTATATCTGATCCTTCTGATCACGGTATGCCTGATCAAGTTGTCCCAAAAGCGATGACCGCCGAGCAGGAACCTCGACGGTCATCTAGGTCAACTTAGATACCATTGGGATACCGCTGGGATATCCTGTGTTTTTATTTTATACCAACTGAAGAAAAATAGCAATGACCACTCTCGATCAATCACCCGTTTCGCCTTTGCTTCACCGTTTCCGGAAATTGCTGGGCGTGATGCCTTCCGAGCTCCGGAAGATACTGATGAAATAGGACGGCGAGGTAAAGCCGGATTTCTCGGCGATTTCATTGACCGACAGCTCCGTGCCGAGCAGCAGGTCCTTGGCATACTCGATCCGCATGTCGTTCAGGTATTTGCGGAAATTGATGCCGATCATGGTCTTCAGCATGCGGCTGGCCGTATAAATGGTCATGCCGAGGTAGTCGGCAATGTTGTTCATGCCGAACATCGGATCCGTGAAATTCTCATTGATGTACTGCATGACTTTAGCGTAAGTGATATCCTGCGCTTTAACGTTCTGATCTTTCCGGTTCGCGCCTTGCTCGTGGAGCAGATCCAGAAATTCCTGCCGAATCATCGCCAGGCTGCCATTCTGCAGAATATGGGACAGACGCTTGATGTCCATGGTGATCCCGATGTTTTCGCTTAGTCGGCGATAAAGCTCGACCAATTGGAAGCAGGCATAGCGCTGGGCCAGAAGTGAAGGCAGGTTTGCCTGGATCTCGTCAAACATGCCGCTCGCCCGCTCCAGCGCATATTCGCTGCCGGTCTTGAGCGCATAGGTTAATTGCGACAGGTCCTGCGGTTCTTCGTTGACAAGCCGAATGTCGCCCTCCGGCAAACCGGCCGCGGAACCGCCCGAAGGCGGGTTGCCGGTCAGCGATCGGACCGCTTCCAGGTAAGCCAGAAACAACTGGCCGATTTGCGCGCAGGCCTTGCTGATCCCGAGCACGGCTGTCTCATTATCCAGCAAGCCGCGAACCTGCCGGGCCAACCGGTCGCCTTCGCCGGCAGTCGCTTCACCGGTGCCGCAGAGGAAGGTCAGATAGCCATCCGTATACATCTCGATGGCATAGATCTCGCTGCCGATCCGGTTGCGGCTGATGATGCTGCCGACATTCGTGGCCAGTTCGAGCGGCAGCAGCAGCACATAATAGTACGGCGCATCCAGTTTCAGCTGCTTCAGATCGTGCTCGGTCAGGCTCTGGCCTTCCAGCAGATTCTCCAGCAGCCGGTCGAACATCAGTACATGCTGCTCATAAAGCTGCAGCTGCAGCCGGTCCTTTTCCTCGACCTGGTCGGTGAAAGCATCCAGGATGTACTGCAGCTCGCTCTTGCCGGACTTGATCCCATCGTCCGCCGCCAGGTCATAGCCGCGGATCTTCCGGAAAACCCGCGCCACTGCCTGATAATTGACCATCACTACCATGATGATCAGGGCGAAGCAGATGAATATGTTGACAATAGCGAGCGTGCGGACGTAGGAGCTCAAATTTTCCAGATTTTTCAAGTATTCCGAGGTGTTCATGAAGGCAACGACGCGGTAACCCTTGGCGCTGGCCTCCGAACGCGCCAGATAGGATATGCCGTCTTTCCCGGTCAGTTCTGCCGAGACACCGGCGGCAACGAAGCGGGACAAATCGATCGGGCAGTCATCCTTCCGGTAGACCAGTCGCCCGTCGACGTCAAAGATCGCCGCCAACCCGTACTGGTCTGACAGCAGGTTGCTGAAGGATCCATCCAATGTCGCCTCCGAAATAACATACAGACCGGTCCGGGTCACCGCGGTCGAGCTGCCGATGCGGATCGGGATCATGTACAGCATGTTGCCGTGCAGGACGTTCCAATCAAGGAAACGGGCATTGCCCGGATTGGCCAGCTCGGCCGCCAAAAGCTGGGGATCCATGTTGATCCGGCGGCTGGCGTAAACATCGAGGTCGTATTTGCCGCTCATGCCATAGATGGCGTTGATATCGCCAGCTATATAAAGCCCGAAGTCATTCACGAACGGCAGAGCCGTCTGCATATACTCGATGACTTCCAATGCCTCGATTTCACCCTGGACATTAACGGATATGGCGCTTTCATAAAGCTTGCGTTCCAGCTGCATCCGGAGATTGATCTTGTTCGTCGCTTCGACATAACTGTCGAATTGCCGCGCGATCGAGGCGGTGACCGACGTGAGCTGGCGAATGGCGGCATCGTTGGCGCTGTTCTGCTCGCTGCCGATCAGCAGCATGGTGATGATGATCAGCGGTATGCAGCCGGCCAGGAGAGTCGTCACCAGCATGCGGATCAAAAAAGCCCGGCGCTTCAGCCAAACGGATATCCGACCTTTAGTTGTACTGGCAGTGTCATTCATGGCTATCCATCGTTTCTGCATATTCCGGGTTTCAGATGTTCTGGTTATAGAAATCGGGCAACGCCCGTCTGTCCCTACATTATCTTTCAGGATGGGTCTTGTCAATTGCCGGACCGTTTTTCTTGTTATGAATTATTTGCGGCCGGCAGCCTTCCGGCTGCAAAATTTTGACACCGGGCAGCCAACGAGCGAATGCTTTTTTTGATATCGGTGCAAGTTTTTGCGATTGATCGTCTGTCGCCTTCATGGTACTGTCAGCCTGTCCCGATCACCAGATGAGCATGCACGAAACCAGTGTTGTCCGGCAGGAGCTTTTTTCTGCCGCCTGCCTGTTCGCCGGCCGCCTTCTGGCCAAACGGGATAAAAAGACAGGAAGGGTCAGGTCCCGCTATGCCAAATGCCGCCATCCAGCCATCACCGCTTGCCCGCCGGACATTTCTTGAGCGCCTGCGCAAATACCTGCAACAATACTGGATTTTCTATCTTTTTCTGCTGCCGGCTGTGCTTGACGTCTTGATCTTCAAATACGTGCCGATGTATGGCGTCCAGATTGCCTTCCGTAATTACCGGGTCAAGGCCGGCATCTGGGGCAGCGAATGGGTTGGCATGAAGTATATGCTGCAATTTATTCATTCGCCGAATTTCCTGCAGATCATGCGCAACAC
>JAEXPB010000139.1 GCA_023438965.1 Bacillota bacterium
ATTCCTACTATTCGATCCGGAAATTGCTGCAAGGCTATGTGACAACCAATAATTTTTTTACCGACATGGCGCTCTATTCCTTTGAGACATCCAACACCATCTATACGACCAAGGGCACCTATAATCGGCAGCTATACAAGCAATATCGCCTGGATGATTCGACCGTCGTCAATTTCCCCCAGATGCTGACCAAAGTCAGCTCAGGCAGTTGGGTCCTGCCGCGGGATATCGCCTGGCCGTATGGCGATGGCGTCGCGGTTTACGAATTTGTGATGAAGGTGCCCGACATCGATCAGGTTTATGCCGTTTTCATCATTCCGCCGGATAAACTTCAGGCGCTGGTTGACAACGAAGACAGCCAGACGATCATCCTGGACCGCGCCGGGCGTCAGTTATATCCGCAGGCGGAAGCGGACGCGACATTGATCGCCGCCATCAAGGATGCCGCGCGAACGGACGCGGCGATCCCGCAGGCGATCGACAACGACAATTACCTACTGTACGCCACGTCGGAATCCACCGGCATGGTTTGCGCGCGAATCATCAGTAAAGCCGTCCTGCTCAGTCCGGTCAACCGGATCCAGTATAATTTCATGATCGCCATCCTGGTCCTGCTGGTCGCCGGCAGCGCCGTTGCCTGGGTCCTCACCCGTTCCAGCTACAAACCGATCGACAAGCTGGTCTCGTTCACCCGCAGCCTGGGGGCAGACATTCCCAGCAATCTGAGCGGCCTGGACCGGGCACGCTATGTGCTCCAGAAGCAAAGCCAGGATTATCAGGTGCTTGAGCAGAAGCTGAACTGCAGCCAACTGCTGGTCAAGCTGATTTACGGCAAGATCCGCAATCCCGAGGAGGTCAACGACCTGTGCCGGCGACATGGCCTGTCTTTCAATTCGGAGCGTTACCGCATCATTTATATCGCGGCCGAAACCGGCCTGGCCGCGCCGGACATCAACGTCGCCCAGATCTGCACCGACTTCCTGGCCCGGCATTTCGAGACGCACAGCATCGAATACATGCACAGCGCCTGTTACCTGTTTACGATCGGTTATGCCGAGATCAGCCCGGAACAGCTGAAAGAGAAAATGGATGCCCTGCTGCTGCTGCTGGAAGAATACCCGTTCGGCCGGATCTCCATCTCGGTCGGCGGCGAATGCCCGCAGATCGGTGCGATCTTCAAGTCGTACGCCCAGGCGGTGGCGATCTGCAATGCCTACCGGGATACGGCGCAGAACCAGGTGCTGCTTTACGAAAAGGAACTGGTCGTCGCTGACCGGTTCATCTACCCCAAGATCGAATTCCGCACCCTGGCCGAGGCCATCCAGCAGGCTGATCTGGAGAAAGCCCGCCTGATCTCGGACATCCTGATCGACATGATCCGCTTGAACGCACATAACCAGTTCATCGCCATGCTGCTTTGCTGCGACATGATCAATACCTACCAGAGCGCGGTCAACGACCTGGGCCTCAGCCTGTCCGAAGACCATAACCAGTGGTTCGAACAGCTGGGCATCCTGAACATGTTCGACATGAAGTCGATCATCAGCTTAATTTCCGACATACGTGATTACGCGCTGAACCTGGTAGCCCAGAACATGGCGGCGGTCCGCCCGTCTGACCTTTCATCCCGGATCATGGCCTATATCCGGGAGCAAAGCGTCCATGCCGATCTTTCCGTCGGCTCGGTCGCCGACCATTTCAGCTTGTCGATTTCCAATATCAGTCATCAATTCAAGATGCTTACCGGCGTCAACCTGTCCGACGCCATCAACGACTGGAAGATGAAATATGCCGAGGAGCTGCTGCGCGGTTCCCATGACACGATCAACCAGATCGCCGCCAAGATCGGCTACAACAACCCCTCGAATTTCATTCGCAAGTTCAAGGGCTACAAAAACATGACACCCAACGAATACCGCTCGATCTATCAGCAGTCGGCAACGCACGAAGGCTGAACGACGGCGGCCGCCAATCCGGCGACGGCCGATGGTTGTCGATCGGGCTTATTTCGCTTCGAATTTCAGGCTGTTCTCCTTGGCGAAAGTCTCGGCATAGGAACCGGCCGCACCGGTCAGAACCAGCGTGTCGGCGCACTCTTGGAAGGCGGTGCCGGCGATGGCGGTGACTGATGCCGGGATTTCCACTTTTACCAGGCCGGAGCAGCCGCTGAAAGCGCCTTCGCCGATTTCGGCAGCTGAATCCGGCAGGATGAATTCCTTCAAGCCGGTGCAATTGGCGAACATGCCCTCACCGATTTTCGTCACCGCGTCAGGGAAGTCGAACGCGGTCAGTGCCGGACAGCCAAAAAATGCGTAATCACCCACGGCGGTGACCCGGTCGTGGATCTTGATCCGGGCCAGTTGGGTACAGCCGTAGAATGCTCCCTTGCCAATCTCGGTCACGGTATCCGGGATGGTGTATTCGGTAATCCCGGAGCAACCGTAAAAGAGGTTGACCGTAATCGAGGTTATGGCTTTCGGCAGCGTCAATGAAGTCAGGGCGAGGCATTCGGCAAAGGCATGGTCG
>JAEXPB010000141.1 GCA_023438965.1 Bacillota bacterium
CCGGGCGCACGGAAATCGACCGGGCGTTGCCGGCGATTGCCAGCATGGCCAGGGAAGCGCTGCAGCTTTGGGAAGAAGTTGCGGCCGACCCGTCCTGCAACCGGCCCCTGGCCAGCCGCTATGCCTATGAAGCGGACAACTATTTATGCCTGGCTGAAGATTACCTGGCGCTGTTGAAAATGATGGACTTGTGGCAGTCCGCCGGCCCGGAAAAGCTGGCGGGGATCAGGACGGCTGCCGGCGCCAGAAGACAGGCCCGACTGCTCTTGATGGCCCGCCTGGAAGAGACCAAGGAACATTTCCTGATGGCCAGTCATCTGCGCAACCACAGCATTTTCATGCAGTTTTTTGCTGATCTGGAGGGCTATATCGCCGCAACGGATCCGGCTGATGTTCAGCTTGATTTCTTTGACATGCGGTATCTGCAAAGCGAAGCTTTCCGAAAACTCCGATAGCGGATCATGAAGGAGACAATAATATGCTGAAAGCAGGTTTTGCCCGTTTGGATATCACCCCGCCCCTGGGTGTGACCATGGAAGGTTACTATTATGAAAGAAGAGCCGCAGGCATATTGGATCCGCTGCTCATATCGGCTGTCGCCCTGAGCGAAGGCGAGGATACGGTTGTCCTCGTCAGTCTGGATGTGATCGGCATCAATCAGCGTTATTTGGATGAGTGCAGGCAAAATGCGGCAGAATTGAATGGCATCCCTGTTGCAGCGGTGTTTGTCTCCTGCACGCATACCCATCTGGGCCCGGCGATCAATGACCGGCTGTTTGAAGTCGACGAAATGTATCGGGCTCTGCTCAAGCGGCGTATCGCCGACGCCATCACGCTGGCGATTAAGGATCGGCAACCGGCCAGGCTAAGCGCCGGACATACTGCGGTGCATCAGATCGCTTTTGTCCGTCGTTATCTCATGCGAGACGGCAGCACCCGGACCAATCCCGGGCGGCGCAATCCGCTGATTGACCGGCCGATCGGCGAACCGGATGAAACCGTACAGCTGCTTAGGATAACGCGGGTGGCTGCAAGCGAGATATTACTGGTCAATTTCCAGGTGCATCCGGATGTAATCGGCGGCAATCTATTCTCCGCCGATTATCCCGGCTTTGTCCGGGCGACTTTGGAGCGTGCGCTCGACCAGGTGCACTGTGTTTACTTTAACGGTGCCCAGGGTGATTTGAATCACATCAATGTGCAGGCTCCGGAATGGGATGCCAACGGCGGTTATGAACAGGCCAGGCATATGGGGCGGAGCATCGCCGGAGCGGTTCTGCAAATCTATGGCAAGACGGAGGCGCTCGACGGCGGAGACATCCATTGTCTGGAATCCTTGCTGGAGGTCCCGGCCAACAAAAATCCGGAAAAAGTAACGGAAGCGGAAACGATCATCCAGCTTCATGAAGCGGGACACGACGATCAGCTGCCGGAAACGGGCATGGGCATTACCACACTGGTGGCCGAAGCCTATCGCATCAGGCAAATGGCCGCCGGACCGGACCTGATCCCCTTGCGGCTGGTCGCAGTCAGCTGTGGCGGCTTCGCGATCACCGGGGCGCCCGGCGAACCCTTTACGGCGGTCGGACAAGCCGTAAAAGCGCGTTCGCCGTTTGCCCTGACGTTTTACTGCTGCTGTGCAAACGGCTATGAAGGTTATTTTCCCATGCAGACAGCTTATGCGGAAGGCGGGTACGAAGCCAGGAGCGCCCGGTATAAAGCCGGCGTCGCGGAGATGCTGATCGAAGCCGGCAGCGAGATGCTGAACCAGCTTAAGTCACCGCGCATCTCTTGACTGCAGCGCCGCCGGCGGATAGAATTTAGCCAGATCGGCCGCACCTTGACCGGCAAACGATCGAACGGAGGTGCAGCATGCTTATTGAACAGTTTGGCCCGGATGCCGGCTCCTGCAATGAGCAACGCCAGCCGCTGGCGATCATCTGGGATTTCAACGGCACGATTCTGGACGATTTCGCGCTCTGCCTGGACACCATCAACCAGATGCTGGCGCGCCGTCGGCTGCCGATCCTGAGCGCCGACGATTACCGGGCGGTGTTCGATTTTCCGGTGCAGAATTACTATCGTCAGGTTGGCTTTGATTTCGACCGGGAACCCTTTCCGGACCTGGCCGCCGAATACATGGCCATCTATCAGCCGGCCAGCCTGTACTGCCCGCTGCGCCGGAATATTTCCGACACGCTGGCCGACTTGCGTCATCGCGGCATGCGCCAGGTCATGCTCTCGGCGACCAAGCGCGACTTTCTGCTGCAGCAGACCGACCATTTCGGCTTGACCGGTTTCTTCGA
The DNA here is from genome assembly GCA_023438965.1 of Bacillota bacterium. GTDB lineage: Bacteria > Bacillota > Clostridia > Saccharofermentanales > UBA5734 > UBA8949. The sequence continues at coordinate 2,307 of JAEXPB010000141.1, forward strand.
TGAAATCATTGGCCTTGACGACATCCTCGGCCGCAGCAAAATGGACCATGCCCGCGACTGGTTCGGCCGGCAGCCGTTCGATCCGGCCGCGACCTGCCTGATCGGCGACACCACGCACGATTATGCGGTTGCCTGCGCCCTGCGCTGCGACTGCCTGCTGCTGAGCGGCGGCCATAATTCACGGGAGCGGCTGGCGGCGACCGGCGCCTGTGTCCTGGACGACCTGGCCGAACTCGGCAGAATTTTCCGGCCGGCCGGCCAGAACGGCATGTGACAAGATAGCCAGCCGAAGCCGGCGCTTTTCGTGCATGATGTCAAAATCAGGCTTGATGGGTATCGGCAGCCCTCCGATTCTTGTATAATAAAACCTGGATGTGGCCGATCGGCTATGATTGGCTACCCGAAATGCTGCCTGACTGCCAGAACCTTATCATCAGAGAATTGCTGAACGGTCAGACCGGGCGGACTGCCTGATGAATGGATGACAAGCATCGCATGAAGAAATCGAGACAATCTGGCTCCCCGCAGGATCGGACGGCGCATATTCGCCGCCCGCAGCGAAATTCCCGCCGGCATAACCTGGGTCAACTATTCCTGCGCGCCCTGCCGGGCGTGACGGCATTTTTTGTCTTGACGACGCTGAGCCTCTATGGCCTGTTTGGCCGGCCAATGGTCCGGGCCATAGGCAGCCCGGCCGATGCGTCGGGACAGAACGCCGGCTTTGCTTTGCTGGCCTATGCGGAAGCCGATTACCAGGACAGCCTGATCCTGAACCGCGGCCGGCACGACCTGGACAACAACCCGAGTATGTCATCCACAACGGGATCAGCTGATACGGCTGCTGCTGACCCGGATTTCACATTCACTACGGTAGATCCGCTGACCGCCGCTGCTTTGCCGGCTGCCGAAGCCTCAACCGGTCCGGAAACGATCGCCGCAACCGAACCGGCAACGATCACCCGCATATTCGATGCCGGCGGCGTGCCGCAGGAAGCGCTGCCGATCAGCGCTTTCACACCGGATAATACCGTTTACTATGTCCAGGTCAACCTGGCCAATATTCGGGAATTGCCCAATACATCGGCTGCCGTCCTCACCAGGGTGACGATGGGCGACCAGCTGGTCCGCCTGGGGTATGGCCTCGATTGGTCGAACGTGCAGACGGCCGCCGGTCAGACCGGCTATGTGCTGTCCAGCCTGATCACGGCGGATGTGGTGGTCAAGCCGTCACCCACACCGACGCCGAAGCCGACACCCAAGCCGACACCCCGGCTGACGGCAGCGACGACGCCCGGCAGTTCGCTGACTCCGGCGCAGCAGCAAGCCATCGTTGACCTGGCCCGTTCCTGCCTCGGCGTCAAATATGTCTACGGCAGCGAATCACCGAGTACCGGCTTCGATTGCTCCGGCTTGACGCTCTATATCTACCAGACGCTCTTCCGCGTCACGCTGCCGCGCTCCGCCAGCGGCCAGGCCGGCGCCGGCGTCGCCGTCTCCCGGGCCAATATCCAGATCGGCGACATCATCTGCTTCGACTGGGATCACGGGGACGGCATCTGCGACCACGTCGGCATCTATATCGGCGGCGGCGAATACATCCATGCCGCTCATTCGCGGGGCATGGTCGTGCAGACCACCCTCAAGCCAACCAACCCGGTGGTCTCCATCCGCCGGATCATCCGCTGAATGTACGGCGATCTTTTCCGATCATTTCCTGAAAGGCGATAGGTATGACAACCGGCAAAAAACAAAAAAACGGCAGCAAACCCCTCTGGATGATTCCCTTCATGCTTATAATTCTGATTATTGCCAGCGTCGGCGGCTATTACGGTTACAGCGCGTATGACCGTTCGCGCACTGAACAGGCGCGCATCCGGGAAAGCAACATCCAGGCTTCGATAGCCGAATCCCTCGAACAGGACCAGCTGGCGGCGATGCGCCAGGTTCTGGATCGGGACGGCTTTTACGATGGCATTTACATCGATGGTGTCAGCTTGGCTGGCCGGACCTATCAGGAGGTCCAGGCTGAACTGCAGAAACAGGATGCGGCCTGGCGTACGTCCTTTGGCGTAATCCTGAAGCTGGACAGCCAGACCTGGCCGCTGGCGGCCGCCGACTGCGGCTTGAGCTCCGATTGGCAAGCCATTCTCGACCAGGCCTGGAATATCGGCCGGACCAGTACGAAAACGAAAACAGCGGACCAGATCCGCGACCGTTTTGCCGCAGTGCAGGACCTGGCGCAAAAGCCGGTGCGTCTGCAAGTCAGCCGCCAATATGACGAAGCGCTGGTCCGGTCCCGGATTGCCGCCATAACCGGCTCCCTGGTCATCGCGGCGAAGGGCGCCCGGGCAACGGGCTTTGATCTGGCGACCAAACAGTTCACCCTTGCCGAACGGACACCGGGCCGCGCCATCGATGAAGCGGCCTGCGCCGATGCAGCCTTGAAGTTGCTGGCTACCGGCCGGTACGGGGAGACCGTCGGCATTGAGGCCAAGGCAACCCTGGCCGGCATGGATGCCGCCACGATGAAGAGCCGGCTGGGTTATGTATCTAAAGGGGTGACCTATGCCAACAAGGTCAATCCGCCGCGCGACAACAACATCACGCTGATCTGCCAGAAGTTGAACGGCCTGCTGATCCAGCCCGGCGAGACTTTTTCCTTCAACGGCTACATCGGCGAGCGAACGGCCGCCAAGGGTTACCAGGAGGCTGGCGGTATCCGCGACGGCATCCTGATCGCCGAATTAGGCGGCGGCATCTGTCAGCCCAACACGACCC
>JAEXPB010000164.1 GCA_023438965.1 Bacillota bacterium
AGCAAGAAACAATCGCCAATGCGGCTTTCCTGCAGAGTAGGATCGACACTGAACTAAATTATATTCTCCAGACAATCACTTATTTGCTGAATGATACAACCGTCACTTCGCTCGCTTATCAGCAAGAATCAAGCCAGACCGCCGAACATTTTACACTGCTCAGGGAGATCCAAAATCGGCTGTTGCTGCTCCGGGATAGCAACATATTATTGCAGGATATAGCTATCCACTTTAACCGTAATCAGAAGGTGTTGACCTACAAGGATTATACCTATGAGGATCAGGCCGATTATACGGCACTTGTCGATCAGTTACGAGGGAGACAAGCTTTCTATACCATCATAGACAACGAATTGAGCATAGCGGATATGTACCCGACGAAAAACCGCTATAGCGACAAATATCCGGACTATTTGGTCCGAGCTTCACTTTCTGCGGAAGCATTGTCTAGATATCTTTCTGATTTCAGCGATATCCGACAGAAAAGCATTGCCTTATATCAGACCAGCAGCGGTTATTGTCTATATGGTCAAGCTAACCTGCTTGATCATGATGTATTGCGGAGTATCGTTCAAACAATTGGCCAGCCGGATAAAAACAACACCGCGCAAATCAAGACCATCAGTATATCTGGCGGTACTTATTATACTGTTACGTACTATTTACCGTTAATTGATTGCCTACTCGTTCAAGCCGTGCCAATCACCCAGATTACCGATCGGCAAAAACAATATCAAACCTTTCTTACGGTCTTTACCATTTTGTCGCTATTGCTCTTCCTTGGGTATGCGATCATGACGCAGCGGCTTGTTCATAAGCCAGTTAAGAAGCTTATTTCCGGTTTTTATGCTATAGGCTCGGGTCAATACGATGTCAAGATCAGCCTGCCGCATCCCGCCAATGAATTCCGCGACTTGATCGACAATTTCAACCGGATGGCCGCAAAGTTGGATGAGGCGGTCAACAAGCTCTTTCTGCAGGAGCTCTATGTCAAGCAGATTGAATTGAAACAGCTGCAAATGCAGATCAATCCCCATTTCTTGTACAACAGCTATTTCATGCTCAGCCGGCTGGTCGCGCAAGAGGATCTGGAAAGCGCAAAAAAACTGGCCGAGCATCTGGGCGAATACTTCCAGTTTATTACCCGGAACGACAGCGACCGTGTCCCGCTGGAGCAGGAATGGCGGCATACCCGGAGCTATTTGGATATCCAGGCGATTCGTTTCGAGCGGCGAATCGTTTTCGATATAGCGGAAGTACCGACCGCCTATCGGGACTATTCTGTACCTCGGCTGATCCTGCAACCGATTGTCGAGAATGCCCTGGAGCATGGCCTGAAGCATAAAATGCAGGATGGCCTGCTGCGGCTGGCCTTTAAAATCGATTCGGCTGGTTTGCAAGTCCTGGTTGAAGACAACGGCGACGAGATGACACCGGAGATCCTGGTAAACCTACAAAACAAACTTGCACCGGCTGCCCAATCGCCAGAAATGACTACTGCATTAATCAACATCCATCGGCGGCTGCAGCTAGCTTATGGGTTGGAATACGGTGTCACGCTTCGCAGACGTCAGGAGGGTGGTCTGCAGGTTATCCTCAATTTGCCGCCGGCCACCGGGCAGATCGAGCCGGAAGTATCAGATGTGCCGGATCGAACGGCAGAATTGCCAGGCGGCGGGGAGGTTTGATATGCGATTATTGAATGTTCTGATTATTGACGATGAGCCGTTCGTCGTCGACTGGCTGTCCAATCTGCTGGAATCCCAGGGTGACCTCGCCCTCGACATCGTCTGCGCCTACAACGCCGCCGAAGCCATCGAGAAGCTGGAAAAGATCCGCATCGACATCATGATTTCCGATATCCGGATGCCGGACATGGACGGCCTGCAGCTGGCCCAGGTCGCCCTGCGCCACTGGAAGGCCTGCAAGGTCATGCTGTTGACCGCCCATGCTGATTTCCAATACGCCCATCATGCAATCAGCCAGGGGATCGTCAGCTATATTTTGAAAACGGAAACCGATGCCAACATCCTCAAGGAACTGCAGCGAGTCATTCAGCTGATCGAGCAGGAATTCAACCAGACTCAGCTTCTGGAGGAAACGCGGCGCGATCGTGACGCTTACCATTACCAGTTACAGCGTTATGCCTTTTTCCATTGGCTGAAAAACGACCACGCACCGTTCGCTCTGGGCCAATATCCAGGCATGTTAGGCTTCAAGCCCGAACCGGTCAGCTCTTGCCTCTTGATCGGTCAGATCAGTGTGGCGGACCAATCCGGCGGGCAGGCCGACGAACGGATCTTCTTCCAGATTAAGGTGGCCATGCTGCGTTTCCTGCGCGAGTATATCGAGCATTACGCCATGGAGCTCGATCATCAGCAGATGATCTGGATCCTGCAGCCGCAGGCGGAATTCCAGTCCCGCTTCATCTTGCTGCTGCGCGGCCTGCTCGAACCGGTCCAGCAATTCTGCCAGGAGACCTACCGGCTGACCATCTCCTTCCAGCTCAGCGAGCTGACTGGCAATCCCGCCGACATCCCCCTGGCTTACCAGGCCAGCGAACTGCTGCTGCAGAGCATGCGCGCCAGCCGTGACGGCTACATTTATACCTATTCACTGCCGGAAGCTCAGGAAATTGTCCGCCAAAATGAGGCCAGTCTGCCGTTGCGCTCGGCGATTTATGTCAAACAGATCCGGGACGCGCTAGAGAACGACCAGCCGGGCGCCTGCAAGGCTGCGCTGTCCCGGATCTGCTCCGGTTTACGGTCCAGGCCGTCGCTGCAGGACAACTCGGCTTTGGAGACTTATTACTCGACCGCCCTGGTTTTCCTACATGAAATCAATCGCCGCAAACAGCCGGCCGCGGAAATGTTCTCCTACTTCCAGCCTTGGCGGCATCCGGACTGGGCAGCGGCTTGCCTCGATCTGGAGGCCCTTAGCAAGCAGCTTTTCGATCTGCAGGAGTCCGACCGGCAGCAAAATGCCAAGCATATCATCCAGCAGGTCGACCAGTACATTACCCAGCACATCCGGGAAGACATTTCTCTGACCGTGCTGTCCGATGTTGTCGGTTACAATGCGTCCTACCTCTCGCGCTTCTATTCCGAGAAAACCGGCCAGACGATCAGCGACAGCATCGCCCGGCAGAAGATGAAACTGATCGACCAGTTGATGCGCGACCCGGCCTGTACGCTCAACCAGGTCGCCGAACTGGCCGGCTTCCGTTCGCGCACTTATTTCAACAACTTCATCAAGCGGGTGACCGACCAGAGCCCGCAGAAGTACCGGGATAACCTGGCGGGAAAGTGATTGGTCAGCCAAAACTAAAGCCACACTCGCTCTTTTTATGATAGAATCAATTTAGTGAAGTTTCCATCCAGCCGTAAGGTCTCGATCTTTCAAAAGTCCGGAAGGAGCTGGCATGATGAAGAAGTTTTCGTTTTTTATGATTTCAATGGCTCTGATTCTATGCTTATCCGGTTGTGCGAGCAAGTCCAGCACCGCTGGCACGACAGCCGCAACGACCAAGGCTGCAACCACGGCCACAACAATTGCCGAGAGTACGGTTCTCAAGCCGGAGAAATTTGAGAACAACCAGTTTTCCGTTATCGCACCAGCCGGCTGGAAGAAGAATGATGTCGAAGGCGGTTTTCGCCTGTATAAGCGATATCCGTCCATGAGCGGCGAGTTCTACGAAATTACGATCACCGGATCCAATCTGGCCGCCGATTTCGCCAAAAAGCAGATTGAAGCCCTCGCCAAGAAAAACGAAGGTACCGAAGCTGCCGAAGTTGATTTTCTGGGCAAGCGGTTCTGGACTTCATCCTATAAGGAAACCGGTGTTCCGCAGGTCAGTTATCTCTGTATCGAAAAGGGCGTGCTGATCACCGTCAAGTATGGCGGCCCGCTTTTTGAGAGCAATCCGGTTTTCAAGGAAATAACTGACACTGTGAAATTTAAATAAGATCGAGCCAGCAGCCGTTTTCATAAAAGCAATAAATTCTACCACAGAACATGCATTTGTCAATATGAATTGCACGCTCACAATTGCGTCGACTTTGAAATAGCACCGAACGCACAATGGGAGTATTCTTAAAGCATGCCGATCATGTGCAAGTTCACATGATTATCGTTATCATGGTTTTCATTTGGTCATTAGCCAGCTGGCATTGAATATGAAAAATAATATCACGGAGGACACCAAGATGATTTCATCCCAGCAGATCAAAGCGATGGTTCGTTCACTGGGCGGCGACATTTGCGGCATTGCCAATATCGAGCGATTTAAAGATGCGCCGATCCGGATCAGTCCTCAGGGCCATTTACCGACCGCGAAATCGGTCATCGTGGCCGCCGTCCATACGCCGGACAGCGCCTGGGAATTTGGCGGTGAGCCGATTCATAACTGGGGCAGCGCTAGCGTGGTTACCGCGGTCAATTCTCGCCTGGAAAGGATTGCCTTCCACATCGCCACCTTCCTGGAAAGCCAGGGATTCAAAAGCATTCCGATACCCCAAACCGCCATCTGGCGCTATCGGCATTATGAAGACCTGAACATCAATTTCTCGCCGGATTTGTCGCATATTCATGCCGGCGCCGCGGCAGGATTAGGCGAAATCGGCTATCAGGGGTTATTACTGACGCCTGAATTTGGCGCCCGCCAGCGGTTGATCACCATCATTACGGAGGCTGAGCTGGATCCGGATCCGATGTATAATGGCTCGACGGTCTGCGACCGCTGCATGGAATGCGTGAAGCATTGCGCGCCTTCTTCCGCCCTGCGCAAGGAAGTCCAGGGTTTGACCAGGATTGTCATTGACGGCAAGGAATTTACCTATGCCAACAAGAACAAGTTCCGCTGCGCCTGGGCGGAGCGTTTCCAGATCAAGTTCGACATGGATATTCCCGACAAAGTAGACGAGTCGGTCATCGTGCCGAACCTGGCCTGCAATCGCGAAGGGTATGGTTCGTCCCTGGAGCCTTGCTGGCGCTATTGCCTGCCGCCATCTTTGCGGATGACCAAAGAGGGCCGCAAGCCGAACCACCGGAAGAGCTTCTGGGTCCATAATCCGGCGATTGACGGCTTGACGCCCGAATCCCGGCCCCTGACCGCTGAAGTATCCCGCATTGCCGTCAGCAAGGGCATCGATGTGTTTGGTGTCGCCCTGAAGAGCGATTTCACCGGGATCGACAACAACCAGTATCCATACCGGCTGAACCTGATTCCGCATCCTTTCAACGAAAAGTGGGGCGTTGTGTCCGCCGACCCGACCCGGTATCTGCCGGAGGTTGAATCCGTGATCATCCTGGGCGTTGGTTACGGCGACGAATGCCGGGCGGCCGCCCCGCAAAAAGCAGTGGCTGAAAACACCTGCGGCGCACCGGCCGTCAGCTGTGTCGCGCCGGAGATCACCTGTGACACCGCGGTCAGCTGCGGCAGCACCAAAGCGCCGGGCCGGGCCACCCATCTGATCGTCTCCGGCGTCGGGTTTATGGATGAATATAAAACCTCCGGGGCACTGTCAGTTGTCGAGTCCGCCGCGAAGGAAAAAATCATGGATGCCATTCTCGACATATCGCGCTATCTGGAAGAACTCGGCTATACCTCGGTCGGTTTAACCTACCTGTCGGACAATCATGCGGCCCTGGCCGCCGGTATTGGCCAGCTGGATGCGCAAGGCAATCTGGTGACCGGCGCCTTTGGGTACAATCAGGTCTATACGGCTTTGCTGACCTCGGCGCCGCTGCAAAAAGTAGCCGCCGGCCGGGCTAACGGCCAGGGTTCGCAGCCGGTCCAGCCTTTGACGGCCCAAGCGGTCAAGACCTTCGCCGCAGTTCATGGTTCAACCCTGACCGGCATTGCCGCCGCCGATGCATTCCGGGGCATCAAGCCGCAATTGGCAAAAGTCTTTAATGAGCAGGAGCTGGGGCTTTCGGTGGTTGATCATAACGAGCGGATGGGCGGTTATAACGTGGACGCCGAAATCATCCAGCGGCCAGCCAGTTTCAAGGATCCCTGGGATTATCTGCCGGACGCCCGGTCGGTCATCGTCATTGGGGTCCAGATCCCGTCCACGATCGGTGAACGGGCCGAAATGCCGCCCGCCGAGTCTGTCGGTGTCTACTCGATGTTCGCCCAGCATGCGACCTGGCGCATTCTCGACGAGATTGCCTTTGACATCGTCAAGCTGCTGGAATCGCGCGGCTATCAGGCGATCCCGACTGAGGATCTCAACGGCACAGCATCGAAGGTCGCCCACACTTTTGGCGAAATGGTCGATGCCCGGGCCAATGCTTACGCGGCCATGCTGGCCGGTCTGGGCAGCGTCAGCTGGCTGGGCAATGCCATCACGCCTGAATATGGCCTGAATCAGCGTTTCTTCGCCATCGTCACCAATGCCGACCTGACTGCCGACGCGCCATTTGCCGGCGCGAATGTCTGTGCCGGCTGCGCGAAGCCTTGCAGCGAAGGATGTATGGTCAGGGCGCTGGGTGATGCGGCGGAGTTGACGATTGGCGGCGTCACATTCCGCCAGGCGCGGCTGGA
>JAEXPB010000268.1 GCA_023438965.1 Bacillota bacterium
TTTTCAGATAGGTTCCATCGGGTCGGCTGAAGATCTTCTTGGCCATAGCTTTTTCTCCTCATTACTGATTATTGGGCGGTGGTCGGTTGACCGGGTATCGGTGCAGACTGCGTCGGTTCCGGCCGGGGCCAGCCCAGGAACTGGCTGATTCCGGTCAGAAAAAGTCCGGCAGCGATGATGACCTCCGCCGGGCTGACCAGGGGGATTGGCGTCAAATGCAGCCGCGCGAGCCAATCGCAGCGCCAGGTCTGGCCCAGCCAGGGCAGGCGGGTATCCGGGCCGATCAGCTGCTTCAGATAAAGGGCCTGGCTGCGAATGGCTGTTACGGTTGCCGGGTCTTGAATCATGGCCAGGTAACTGTCCGGCAGCGGCATTTGGCCGTGATTGAGCAGGACAACCGCGGCCTCGGCCATGACGCCGACACCCAGCAAGGCCAGCGGCAGGCGGTGGAACCAGCGAAATTCCGGGCGTCCGACCCGCTCGCCGGACCGCGGCCGGATATTCAGGATGATGAAGAGCAGGGCCAGGCCATAGCTGAAAGCCTGCAGGCTAATCAGGAGACTGCGGTCCGCGGTCCACAGCCAATCCGGCCGGATGACCGAGAGCAGCCAGGGCATTAAGCCGGCCAACAACAGGAGCGGCAACAGGACCAGCGCCCGCCAGCGCTCCAGCAGCAGAGGACGCCATTGGCGCCGGATGGCCAGTCCGAACAGGATTCCCAGGACCAGGGCTGCCAGTTTCAGCATAGGCGCTCCCGTCGCTTACTTGACGACCAGATTGGCCAGACGACCTTTGACGATAATGACCTTGGCGATGGCGCGGCCGGCCAGGGCAGCTTCAGTCCGGCTGTCGGCACGGATCAGCGCCTCGATCTCCGCCGGGGCGGCATCGGTTGGTATTTCCAGGCGGTACTTGATCGCGCCATTGATCTGGACGGCAATTTCCACACTGTCGCGGATCAGTGCGGCGGGATCGAAGGTCGGCCAGGCTTCGCGGAATATCGAATCCGCATGGCCCAGGACCGACCATTGCTCTTCGCAGAAATGCGGGGCAAAAGGCGCCATCAAGCGGATCAGGTCGGTGCAGACATCACGCAGCAGACCGGGCTGAGCCGCGGGAATCGACTGATATTTGCCGATGGCGTTCAAGAGCTCCATCAGGCGCGATATCGACGTGTTGAACTGGAAGCGCTCCGCGTCGAAACTGACGGACTTGATCGCATAATGACGGGCGTAGTTGATTTCACGCGCGTCGGCGTCCTGCAGGGTGAAACCGTCCGCCGGCAGACCGGCGGCATCCTCGATCAGACGTTCGACGCGGGACAGGAACTTGACGATCGCTTTGACGCCGTCATCGCTCCAGGGACCGCCTTCGGTGTAGGCAAAGCCAAAGCCCAGGTACATGCGGAAGGTGTCCGAGCCGTGCTTCAGGATATAATCGTCCGGCGAAATCGTGTTCCCGCGCGATTTAGACATTTTCTGACCGTCGGAGCCAAGAATTGTGCCCTGGTGAACCAGGGAGCGGAAGGGTTCGGCGAAATCGAGGTAGCCCATGTCCCGCAGCGCTTTGGTGATGAACCGGGCGTAGAGCAGATGCATCGCGGCGTGCTCGGCGCCGCCGATGTACTTGTCGACCGGGCACATCCGGTCGACCAGGTCGCGGCGGAAAGCCTGCCGGTCATTGCGGTTGTCCACATATCGGAACTGATACCAGGAGGAGCAGACGAAGGTATCCAGCGTGTCCGGATCGCGCTGGGCCGGGCGGCCGCAAACCGGGCAGGTGGTTTCGATGAAGCTGCGGCACTTTTTCAGCGGCGATTCGCCGTCCGGCGTAAATTCGACATCGTAGGGCAGTTCAACCGGCAGCTGATCCTCCGGTACCGGCACGATACCGCAGTGCTCACAATGGATAATCGGAATCGGCGTGCCCCAATAGCGCTGACGGGAAACCAGCCAGTCGCGCAGACGGTAATTGACCTTCAGGCTGCCCCGGCCGGTGGCCGACAGCTTGTCCAGTATGGCGGCAATGGCCGGAGCGGAAGGCAGACCGTCGAATTCGCCGCTGTTGGTCAGCACGCCTTTTTCGACATAGGGCAGATCGTCCGGCGAACCATCTGCAGAACGGATCACCCGGCGGATCGGCAGCTCAAAGCGGCGGGCAAATTCATAATCGCGTTCATCGTGAGCCGGCACCGCCATCACGACGCCGGTACCGTAGCCGGCGATGACATAGTCGGCCGCCCAGACCGGCACCCTTTCGCCGGTGATCGGATGAATGGCATAGGCGCCGGTGAATACGCCGGTTTTTTCACGGACTGTCGACATCCGTTCAATGTCGGAAGCCTTGCGGGCCTGGTCGCGGTAAGCCTCCACCGCCGATCGGTGCTCATCGGTCGTTAGCAGATCGCAAAGCTCGCTTTCCGGCGCCACGACGACATAAGTCACACCCATCAGCGTATCGGTCCGGGTGGTGAATACGCACAATTCGATTTCCCGGCCATCGGCATCCAGGATGGGTTGGCCGTTCTTTTCGGCACCAAAGGTGATTTCGGCGCCTTCCGACCGGCCGATCCAATTGGTCTGGATCTTTTTGGTCTTGTCCGGCCAATCCAGATCCGGCAGGCAGTCCAGCAGTTCCTGGGCATAGGCGGTGATGCGGAAGAACCACTGGGTCAGGTTTTTGCGTGTCACTTCGGTGTGGCAGCGTTCACAGCTGCCGTCAATGACCTGCTCGTTGGCCAGGACGGTATTGCATTTGGGACACCAGTTGACCGGGGCATTTTTCCGGTAGGCCAGGCCATTCTTGTACAGCTGCAGGAACAGCCACTGGTTCCAGCGATAATATTCCGGCAGACAGGTTGCCAGCTCGTGGTCCCAGTCGAACATGCCGCCCATTTCCCGCAGCTGCTTTTCCATGGTCCGGATATTGTTCAAGGTGCTGTCCTTGGGGTGGATGCCGGTCTTGATCGCATAATTCTCGGCCGGCAGGCCGAAAGCGTCGAAGCCCATGGGCTGGAATACCTCGAAGCCCTGCATCTTTTTCATCCGGGCCCACGAATCCGAAAGCGCGTAATTATACCAATGTCCGACATGCAGCTTGGCTCCGGAAGGGTAGGAGAACATTTCCAGAACATAGAGCTTCTGGTCGATATTGGCTGGGTTGAACCGGTTCAGACCGATTTCCTCCCACTTTTTCTGCCAATTACGGTCGACTTCAACAGAATAGGCCATGCTGATTACCTCACTTTACGGATCGTGGTTTCAAATCCTGATTCTATCAAAAAAAAGACGCAATTTCACTAGGCGGGCCAGATAAATATCCGCAGCAGCAGCAAAAGCAGGATATGCAGCGGATAAAAAAGGTAAAAGGCATATTTGGCGGCCGGGCCGGGTTTCTTTTCGTTCCGGCGCAGATAGCACAGCGGCACTGCGGCAACCGAAAGGCACTGCAGGATGGCCCAGTCAACCGAGGTGTCGTGTGTGACAAGCCGGAAAATCAGGAAAAGGACATTCAACAGGGCAAAACCTTGCCAAGACCAACGGAACTGGTCCTTTTCCGGCACCCGGTCATGGGCGGCATAGAAAACCCAGACTGTGCAAAGACCGTAGATGCCATAGTCCGGCTTCAGCCAGATGGCGGCGGACATGGCCAGCAGCATCATCAGGACGCCCAGAGGCAGGCCGATTCGGCGGTCCAGCTCGATACCGCCGACATTGACGCGCACATCAAAGCGCGGAGCGGTGGGCAGGGTGTTTGGCGTCGGCGAAATCGGCCGCAGGCTGGCGATCATGTCGAGGGTGGAACGCGTGGCCATCTGGTAGCCGGCCAGAAAGACCAGCGCCAGGGAAAAGGTGACCAGGACATTGGACCAATCCATCAGGATGCCGGCATAAGGGTGGACGAGTCGGAGCAGGATTTCGGTCAATCCGGCAAAAATGACCATGCGCAGGAAATAGCGAACCAGGTTATGGGTCCGGGTATAGCCCCGGGCCACCGACCAGGCGAAAATCGGGAAGGCCAGACGGCCAATGCTGCGCAGGACCAGCATCAATGGCACCGGCAGATAGTCGCTGAAGTAAAAGCCGATATGATCCAGCAGCATGAACAGGCAGGCGAGAAATTTGAGCATCCGGACCAGTCCCTTCCGAAAATCGCACCTGGCGATTTTCCAGATAGAATTGATTATCTGACGAACCTATTGTATCATTGTATGGCATAGTTCACAAAGCAACTGTCAGATTGGACAGGATGGATAGAGACGAAAGAGGTACTTCAATATGGGACTTGGAATGGATATCGGCATTGATCTGGGCACCGCATCGGTTTTAATATATGTCAAGGGCAAAGGCGTCATCCTGCGCGAACCGTCGGTTGTGGCGATCAACTCACGGACCGGCAAGGTCCTGGCCGTTGGCGAGAGCGCCAGCCTGATGCTGGGACGCACCCCGGGCATAGTCGATGCGATCCGTCCCTTGCGCGACGGCGTCATTTCCGATTTCAAAGTGACCGAAGTCATGCTGAAGGCCTTCATCGGCCGTGTTTGCAAAGGTATCCGGGCCAAGTACTTCAAACCGACCATCGTTGTGTGCGTCCCGAGCGTCATCACACCAGTGGAAAAGAAAGCGGTTGAGGACGCCTGCAAGCATGCCGGCGCCAAAGACGTGTTTCTGATCCGCGAACCGATTGCCGCCGCCATCGGCGCCGGCATTGACATCACCAAGGCCTGTGGCAGCATGATTGTCGACATCGGCGGCGGCACGACGGACATCGCGGTGATCTCGCTCTGCCAGCCGGTGGTTGATTTCTCCCTGAAAGTGGCTGGCGACAAGTTTGACGAAGCGATTGTCAAGCATGTCCGCCGCAAGCACAACATTCTGATCGGCGAACGGACGGCGGAGGAACTGAAGATCAACATCGGCTGCGCTTATCCGCGCGAAGAGGAGCTGACCATGGAAGTCCGCGGCCGCAATCTGATCACTGGTTTGCCGGCCACGATTTCCGTCACGTCGACCGAAATGCTGGAAGCCCTTGAGGAACCGGTCGCCCAGATCTTTGAAGCCGTGCATTCCGTCCTGGAAAGAACCCCGCCGGAACTGATGGCCGACATCAGCCAGCGCGGCATTGTCCTGACCGGCGGCGGCGCGCTGCTGTACGGCCTGGACCGCATGCTGGCCGCCAAGGTCGGCATCGATGTCGTAGTGGCCGACGACGCGGTATCCTGTGTGGCAATAGGCACCGGCAAAGCGCTGGGCATGATGGACAAGTTTGCCGCCTTGAGCGACGCCTGATCCCCGCCCGGCGACCCGGACTGAACCGGACTGACTGCGATTTCAGACCGGCGGCGCCGCAAAGGGCCGCCGGTTTTTCTGTTTTATTGTTTTTCTGCCTGATTTGGATCGGGCTGGAGGGTGGTTTCAGCATGAATTTGATGAAATTACCATATTAAGCTACGGTTCGCTTGACGATGGACAGGAAGAGGAATTATAATTAAATGAATTCTTGATGCTATTCTTTTATTTTCATTATCCTGAAGTGAAGCTAAGCGGACGAAGCCGCGAATAGTTCATTTGTGCGTTTCAAGGATTATAGACTGTATTTCATATACTGAAATTAGCTGCCTGGCGCAGCTTGTCACGAGGTGATGTCATGCCCTCTTTCACGATTGCCGGAAAAAGCAAGGAAGACCTGGTTGTGATTGCCCAGTTATCAGGTTTGCTATCCGCGGAGGAAGCCGCCCGGTTAACCCGGACAGAACTGGCCAAACTATTGGAAAAGGAAAATCGCAAGGCTGAAGCATCGGCTTTGACCACGGCCATCCCGCCGGCTGCCGCAGACGAAACGGCCGGCGCGACAGTCCGCGGCAAACGCCCGACCCGGCCTAGGAAAGAACCGGCAGCACCAGCGCCAGCCGCAGTGGCCCCTGAACCGGCAGCACTGTCAGCAGTGGAGCCGGAAACGGTCCGCCCGGTCCGGATCCGTGCTGTCAAGGGCAAAAAGCCAGCCGCTGTTCCGGCGGACGCCACTGCTCCTGTCCAAATGACCATGCAGGAAGCGGAGCCGGATCAACCTGCCGTCGTGCCGGTTTCTGAGCCGACCCCGGTTGACCGGCCTGTTGCACGCGCTCGCGCCAGAAAAACCGTCCCGGCAGTGAAATCACTGCCAGTGACCGTTGAGCCGGCCGCCGCAGAGCCAGCTCAGCCGGAAATCGCCGCGGAACCGGCGCCATCAGCTCCGGCCGCCGCAGTGCCGGCTGCCGAAATAGACCTGCCGGTTCAGCCG
>JAEXPB010000371.1 GCA_023438965.1 Bacillota bacterium
GTTGATGGCAACGATGGCGTCGACCGGCAGCCCGTTGCGCAGGATGGCCTGTGCCTGGGCAAACCCGGTCGCGTAGTCGACATGCGGACAGTGGATGACCCGGAACCGGCCGGAATCTTCGGCATCCGGCGGCAAAGCCTGCCGAAAGCCCTCCAGGCGGCACCGGGTGGTCACCACATCGGCAAATCCAGCCAGGAAACTGATGTCCCGGCATCCCCGGGCCAGCAGATGCCCGGCTAGTGCGCGGGTGCCGGCATTCAGGTCGGCCATGACGCAGGGCGCCGTGATGCCTGGATAATAGGCGGTTATGAACAGGAAAGGAATACGGTGCCGGGTGAGATCCTGGTAATAATCGGTCGCGCCGGCCGGACGATTGATCGGAGCGACGATGACGCCCTCCACCTGTTGCTCGATGAACTTGCCGATGATGCGCCGTTCGGTGTCCTGGCAGTTATTGGATATGGCCAAAGTCAGCTGGTAGCCGTTCAGGCTGACGGCCTCGTCGATATAGCGGACGACTTTGCCGTAATAAATGCTCTCGATGTCCGGCACGACCAGCCCGACCAGGCCGCTGCGGCGCCGGGCCAGGCCCTGGGCCAGCCGGTTGGGTGTGTAGCCCATCTCCCGCGCCAGCTGGACGATGCGTTCGCGGGTCAGCGCCTTGACGCAGGGATTGCCGTTCAGCGCCAGCGAGACCGTAGCCGGCGAAACATTGGCCGCCCTGGCGACATCGTTGATCGTGATCAAGCCGTTCACCTGCTCTCTGACTTCGATGTTGCATAAAGATAAATTCACTGTTTCGCAAATTACGATAACATGCGGTGCCGGCACTGTCAAGCTGGACCGGCTGCCGGCCAGAAGAGCGAAGCTGGCGCGCCGGCCGGTTCTCCGGCTGTTGCGGGCCGGCCTGGCAAAATCCTGGCCGATTCGTGAACGGAAAGATTGACAAGTGGATAAAAGCGTGCTATATAAAAATTAAAGCGCTTTAAATATTAAAAAACACTCGCTTTATTGACGATTTCAACTTGGGACGAGGGTTTGATGAACTTCGCCCCGCATCAGGATGGAGAGGATTGCCCATGTATCACCGGAATGACCAGCGGATCATTCAGAATTACCAGACTGCGCGGGCCGTTTACGCCGATTTTGGCGTCGATACGGACATGGCCATGGCAGAATTTAATAAAATTCCGATATCTCTGCATTGCTGGCAGGGCGACGACGTTCGCGGATTCGAAAATGTCGGCGACGCTGCCAGCCAGAACCTGGTGACCGGCCATTATCCGGGCGCTGCCCGGACTGCCGGCGAATTGCGCCAGGATATCGAGCAGGCCTTCCGGCTCTCGCCCTGCCGGCGCCGGGTCAACCTGCACAGCATCTATGCCGAACCGCAGCGGCCGACGCCGCGCAATGAGCTGACCGCTGCCGACTTCGCCGGCTGGCTGGACTGGGCGGCGGAGCGGCAATATGGTCTGGATTTCAACGCCTCGTTCTTTACCCATCCGATGATGATCGACGGCTTCTCCCTCGCTTCGCGGCGCAAGGACGTGCGCGACTACTGGATCCGGGCGGCCCGGGGCGCGCGGGCGATTTCCGCCGCTTTCGGCCGGCGGCTGGGTTCGCCCTGCGTGCACAACATCTGGATCCCCGACGGCCTGAAGGATATCCCGGCCAACCGGCGCGTTTATCGGGAGCTTCTTCTGGATTCGCTGGACCAGATCTTCGCGGAGCGATACACGGACCATGATGTCATCGACGTCCTCGAGGGCAAGCTGTTCGGCATCGGGCTGGAGAGTTATACGGCTGGTTCGCACGAATTCTATCTGGCCTATGCGGCCCGGCATGGCCTGGGCGTCTGCCTCGACACCGGCCACTACCACCCGACCGAATCCGTGGTCGACAAATTGTCGGCGATCGCCCTCCAGCTCGACCACGTCCTCCTGCATGTCAGCCGCGGCATCCGTTGGGACAGCGACCATGTCCTGATCCAGAGCGACGAGTTGACCGCGCTGATGCAGGAGATCCGGCGCGGCGGCTTTTTCCGGCAGGTCCACATCGGGCTGGATTACTTCGACGCCAGCATCAACCGCGTCGCAGCCTGGGTGATCGGCCTGCGGGCCGCCGGTAAGGCCCTGCTGACCGCCTGGCTGGAACCGTCGCACTTGTTGGAGCAGGCGGAGGCGGCTGGCGATTATACCGGACGGCTGGCCTTGCTGGAGGAGTGCAAAAACCTGCCGGTCCAAGCCGTCTGGGAAATGTTATGCCTGCAAAACGACGTTCCGGTCAGTACGGAATGGCTGCAGGAACTGCGGCTATACGAAAAGAATGTGCAGAACCGTCGCGGCTGACGCAGCGATTGAGAAATGGGGGGCAAGTTGCCAATGTATTTCCAGCAGGCATCCTTTATCAAAACCGGTCTGCCCTGGGTGCGCGATTATCAGGAGCAGAACCCGGCGCCGTTGTTCCGCCGGCCGTTTCGGCTGCCGCCATTCCGGCAGGCCACCCTGGCGGTCTGCGGCCTGGGGATCGGCTATTATTGGCTGAACGGGCAGCCGGTGAGCGATGAGTTGCTGACCGCCCCGGTCAGCAACTACAACAAAACGCTCTGGTTCAATGTCTACGATGTCACCCGCCTGCTCGTGCCCGGCGACAACATTGCCGCGGTCATCTGCGGCAACGGCTGGTACAACGAGTCCTTCCGGACCCCCTGGCGCCACAATGAAGCGGACTGGCGGGATAATCCGAAATTCATCCTGGAATTGACCGTGGACGGCGAAGTCATGCTGGTCAGCGATGCGACCTGGCGGTGCAGCGACCATTCGCCGATCCTTTTCAACCAACTGCGTTCCGGCGAGACCTATGACGCCCGGCTGGA
Organism: Bacillota bacterium; assembly: GCA_023438965.1. Classification (GTDB taxonomy): domain Bacteria; phylum Bacillota; class Clostridia; order Saccharofermentanales; family UBA5734; genus UBA8949. The sequence continues at coordinate 2,876 of JAEXPB010000371.1, forward strand.
TGACCCGGCCTGGAATCAGCTCGATTTCGACGATGCGGCCTGGCCAGCGGCCATCGTCGATCCCCGGCCGCCCCGGGGTGCCCTCCGCGAATATCGCTGTCAGCCGGTGCGGGCTTGCGCTGAGTACCCGACGCGGGAGATCCTGCCGGCAGCGGATGACCGCTTCATTTTCGACCTCGGCCAGAATATTGCCGGTTTCATCCGGCTGAAAATACGCCAGAACGCCGGCGATGTGATTACCATCCGCTACGCCGAGCAGATCAACCCGGATCGGACGCTCCAGCTGAACAACATGGAGAAGCTCTACCCGGAAAGCCCCTTCCAGACCGACCGGGTCATTTGCAGCGGGCAGGACCTGGTCTGGTCGCCGCGCTTCGCCTATCATGGTTTCCGCTATGTTGAGCTCAGCGGCGTGCAGGCAGCGGAACCGTCGATGGTCACTGGTATCTTTGTCCATCTGGATGTCCGGGCGACAGCAGGATTCGCCTGTTCCGATACCTTGCTCAACCGGCTGTACCGGCTGGGCCAGATGGCGACCCTGTCCAACCTGCAGCATGTGCCGACCGACTGCCCGACCCGGGAAAAGCTGGGCTGGGCCAACGACGCCCAGGCATCAGCCGAGCAGATGCTGATCAACTTTGATACGGCCCGGTTCTTCCGGAAGTGGCTGGTCGACATCCGGGACTCGATCCGCGCTGACGGGGCGATCCCCGGCATCATCCCCACCCCGGCCTGGGGCTATGAGTGGGGCACCGGTCCCGTATCCAGCGGCGTCCTGTTCGAGGTGCCGGATCAGATCTACCGGCAGACCGGCGACGACCGCGCCCTGATCGAATACCTGCCCGACTTCCATCAGCATCTGGCTTACATGCTCAGTCGGGCGGACGAATCCGGCCTGATCGGGTACGGCCTGTGCGACTG
>JAEXPB010000396.1 GCA_023438965.1 Bacillota bacterium
AAGTCAACGAACGATTATCCGGCTGCAGCACAAGCGGCGACTATGCCCTGCTGCGCCGTGACTTATGCGATGGCGGTCTATTGAGCCGCACCCGCAGCGGCTCGCGTTACTGGCGATCCGATTTTCCGGGACCGGCCGGCGACTGCGGACCGGTTCGGCTGCGCGGCATGGAGCCGTCCGATGCGGCCTGCCTGCTGGCTATTCATGCCACACTCAGGGACTATGATGCCCTGAGCGGCCACGCCTTCACCCCGGCCGATGCGCAAGCGGTAGTCGACCGGACCGACTTGCCGCCAGACGGCAGCAGCGAATTTTTCCTGCCCAGCCTGATTGTCGATGCGGCCAGCGGGATGGCTGCCGGCTACCTGGCCTGCTATGCGGGATATCCGGCTGCCGGCATGCTCTGGATCGGTTCCTTGTTTATTCGCCAGGATCAGCAAGGCCGCGGCATCGGCAGCGCGGTCATGCGGTTCGTTACCGAGCGGGCGGCGACAAGCGGCTTCACCCGCCTCGGTCTTGGCGTTTACGCGCAGAATACGCCGGGCTTGCGATTCTGGATTGGCCAGGGATTCCGGAGCATCCGGGACATCAAAGAGCAAGACGGCCGAGCCATACTCAGCTTGTCTCGCGAACTGGAAACGAACCAACCCTGAAACGGCAAGCGCCAAGAAACGGCGTTATTTCTTCTGCCGCCGGCTTGCCAGGCGCTCGGTCGCCAGCCGGTCATTTTCGGCAGCCCGGAAAACGGCGATCCGGGCGATGAGCTCGAGCGGCGGCTGCTCCTGGAGCGGAAATTGAACCGCGCCTTTGGAACTTTGGTAGCCGCGTGCGACAAATTCGGCCTGAAAATGCTCGATGCCGCTGGCGCCGGGGTAAAGTCCGATGTGATGCTGATGCACGGCAAAATGAACCAGATTCCCTTTCCGATAAAAGGTTGGCATCTGCCAGCTGATCTTCTCGGTGGCGTCGGGCACGGCAGCCTGGATAGCGGCACGGATAGCCTGCAGTTTCGCCTGGATGTCGGCAGGAAAACTTCGGACATAGGCGTCCATCGAATCAATTGATGGCACATTCATGGTCATGGTCACACCTCCGACTGGGAAGCATTCGGACTTCAGCCGCCGGCCTGGCCGATCCGGGCGATGGAGCTGCCGCGATGCAGTTCGGATTCCAGCTCGATCACCTTGGGCTCGCGATCCGGATGCTGGATGCGTTCGAACAACAGTTTGGCAGCCAACTGACCGACATCCAGATTGTGGGAATCGACATAGGTCAGCGCCGGCTGGATCAGGGAGCTCATTTCGATATTCCCGTAAGACACCAGCGAGAGGTCAGCCGGAATGCGGATATGCAGATTCTGCGCTTCCACCAGGATGCCCTTGGTGATGACCGTGCTGCCGGAGATGATCGCTGTCGGCGGCTGGGGCATCTGCAGGACCTTGTTCAGTGCTTCGCGGCCGAATTCCTCGACGAAAGTGCCATACAGGATCAAGTCATTGTCGACCGGCAGGTTGGCGTCGTAAAAGGCCTGGATATAGCCGGTGAAACGGTCGAAATTGGTGATCAGGTTCTTCGGTCCGACCGCCAGGGCGATCCGCCGGTGCCCATTGGTTATCAGCTCGCTGGTCAGCTGATAGGCGGCATTCATCTTGTCGACATAGACCATGTCGAAGCCTTTCAGTTTGGAGCGGCGGTCGAAGAGCACCACCGCCGTGCCGTCTTTCTTGATGGCTTGCAGATAATCATCATTGAAGCCGGTTGGCGAGATGACCAGGCCATCGACCCGACGGTCCACAACGGCGCGAATGCAGCGGCGCTCGATTTCGGCATCGCCTTCGGTATCCATGATCAGGACGGCATAACCCAGGCTGTCGGCCGTCTTCATGATCGACTTGATGACGGTGATGAAGAACCGGTCCGATGAATCGGAGACAATGATACCGATGGTCATCGTCACATCACTCTTCAGATTCTGGGCCATCTGGTTCGGCTGGAAGCTGAGCTCCCGAATGGCCGCCAGCACGCGTTCACGATTGGCCGGCTTGATGCCGGGCACATCATTGATCACGCGGGATACTGTGGCGATTGACACTCCTGCCAGCCTGGCAACATCTTTGATGGTTGCTTTCATAAGATCACTCGCTCCTTGGCTGGATGGCCCTCAATAGATCATCATTATTAAATAACTTAACGAATAAGATCACTAAAGTCAATCGGCAGCTCAGCCGTTCAAAAGGTTGAGCGGCCGTTCGCCTTTCAGCACGGCGATGATGGCTTGCGCGTCGGTCAGGCCGACCTTGGCCATCGTCTCGTAAGTTTCCGCGCCCTGGTGCGGCGTGCAAATGAAATTGGGCAGGGTCAGCAGCGGATTGTCCCGCCCGGACGGCTCCTGCTCGAAGACATCGCTGGCAGCGGCGGTCAAGTGGCCGCCGCTCAGGGCTTCGTAGAGTGCCGCTTCATCAACCAGCGGACCGCGGCCGGTATTGACAAAATACGAACCGGGCTTCATCCGGGCAAAAGCAGCCTTGTTCATGGTGTGCCGGGTGTCCGGCAGCGAGGGTAGATGCATGCTGACGATATCGCTGGTTGACAGAACCTCGTCCAGGGTCGTCAGGCGCACGTTCAAAGCATCGGCAGCCTGCTGGTTCGGGAACTTGTCGAAGGCAATGATCTCCACATCGAAACCGCTCAGTTTACGGGCCACCAGCTGCGGAATGTTGCCGAAGCCGACCAGGCCGACGCGTTTGCCGGCGAATTCGCGGCCGATGAACCGCTCCCAGATGCCCTCGCGCAGTTTGTTGTTGAGCGACGGGATATTGCGCAGGCAATTCAGGTAGAAAGCAACAGTGAGTTCGGCAACCGCGTTGGCGTTGTCGCGGGAGTTGGCGACCAGAATGCCGTATTCCTTGGCCTTGACCAGGTCGATGTTGTCCACGCCGACGCCGAATCGGGCCATGACTTTCAGTTTTTTGGCTTGGCGGTAAACGGCCTCATTCCACTGGTCCAGCCCGACGATGACCGCATCCACGTCGCCGATCACTTCGCTCAATTCCTCGAAGGTCAGGTAGGCGCGGCCGCGCGGATTGTCGATCAGTTCGCAGTCGTTGTCCTGCAAGAGCTTGACCGCTTCGGGGCAGGCCTTGAAGAATCCGGTGCAGGTGAGCAAAACTTTGTAGGGCATGGTATCAACTCCTTTAAAACGATAGTGTTCAGCGGTTGCGGATAATCGCGCCCTGGTCGGCCGACGAGGCCAAACGAGCGTAAACATTCAGGTAGCCGGGCGGGATCGCCCGTTCGGGCGGCTTTATCCTGGCCAGGCGACCGGTGATTTCCGCGTCGGAAACCAGCAGGCTGAGCCGGCCGGCCGGGATGTCGATCCGGATCCGGTCGCCGTCGCGAACGGCGGCGATCGGGCCGCCTTCGGCCGCTTCCGGCGAGACATGGCCAACGAAGCAGCCGTTGTTGGTGCCGGAGAACCGACCGTCGGTGACGACGGCGGTGGTCAGCGCCAGATCGCGGCCATACAGCATTTTCATGATGCGCACCATCTCGCGCATGCCCGGACCGCCCTTCGGGCCTTCATAGCGAATGACCAGCACCATGCCGGGCTGGATTTTGCCGGCCTGGACAGCGGTGGTGGCTTCTTCTTCCGAGTCGAAGCAAATGGCCTGGCCTTCGAAGACCAGCATCCGTTCGTCGATGGCGATCGGTTTGGTCACCGAGCCGGCCGGCGCCAGGTTGCCCTGCAGGATACCCAGGCTGCCCCAGGGATGCCAGGGGTTGTCCAGCGGCCGGATCAGGGCGTTGTTGACCGCCGGAACTGCCGTGAGGATCTCGCGCCAGGTCTGGCCGCTGCAGGTCAGCGCCTCGGGATCCAGCAGCGGCAGCAGGTGCTTCATGACCGCCGGCACGCCGCCGGCTTCGTGGAAATCCGGCACATTCAGGCTGCCGGAGGGATAGATCCGCGCCAGATGCGGTGTCGAACGGGCCACGGCGTCAATGTCCTGCTGGCTGATCGTGCAGTCCGCTTCGTAGGCGATGGCCGGAATGTGCAGCGCCAGATTGGTTGAGCCGCCGATGGCCATGCCCAGCCGCAGGGCGTTCAGCAGGCCAGCCCGGTTGATGATCCGGCGGGCGGTGACCTGTTCCCGCGTCAGCCGCACGATCTGGCGGCCGGCCGCCTGGGCGACGCGCAGGCGCTCGGCCATGACCGCCGGCACCATCGAGCTTCCCGGCAGGCACATGCCGAGGGCTTCGGCGACCGCTCCCATCGTGTTGGCGGTGCCGAGGAATGAGCAGGAACCGCAGCAGGGCATGGAGCCGTCTTCCAGGCGATCATACTCAGCCTGGCTGATCCGGCCGGTCTGCAGCATGCCAAGTGCTTCGGTCAGGGAGGAGTTGTCCGCCGCGCGGCCGTCGAAGGACATGCCGCCCAGCGCCGGACCGCCGTTGACCAGGATAGCCGGGATATCCAGGCGCGCCGCGGCCATCAGCAGACCAGGTACGATCTTGTCGCAGGATCCCAGCAGGACGACGGCGTCCAGCCGGTGGGCCTGGACCATGATTTCCACTTCATTGGCGATGATATCGCGTGCCGGCAGGATGTAGTGCATGCCGGTGTTGCCGACGCCCATGCCGTCGCACGGGCCGATGATGCCGAATTCCACCGGCGTGCCGCCGGCTTGCCAGATGCCCTGCCGGACATGCTCCGCGACGGCGTCCAGATTGTAATGACCGGGTGTGGCGCGGTTCCAGGAATTGGCTATGCCGATCAACGGCCGGTCAAGGTCGTAATCGCTGTATCCCATGGACTTGTAAAGAGCGCGGACATTGGACCAGAACGGCCTTTCCAGGATCGCCTGGCTGCGGCCGGCGGTTGGGTTGCTGGCATTGGACATCATCAGTTTTCCTCCCCTTCGGGATGCGGATGCAGCATGACCTTGATGGCGCCGCTGCTGGGATCGAGCAGGCAATCGAAGGCTTTCTTGACCGCCGTCAGCGGGAAATGGTGGGTCAGGACCGGCTCGGACCGCAGCAGGCCCTGGGCCAGGTAATCCAGAACCAGCGGCTGCTCATCGGCAAAACCGGTACAGCCAAGGAGACGGATTTCCTTGAAGATCAGGTCAGTCATTGGGAAAGCGATTGACGGATCCGTATAGCCAAGCGCGATGACGGTCCCCTGCTTGCGGCAGGAACGGACAGCCAGTTCGTAGGTCTTGGCCGATCCGGCCGCGTCAATGACGACATCGGCGCCCTGACCATCAGTGACAGCCAGGATATCGGCAGCCGCATCCCGTTCGCCGCCCGAGCACAAAACAGGATCAGCGCCCAGACTGGCCGCCCGGGGCAGCCGTTCCGGCGAGCGGTTTACGGCAATGACCCGGCGCGCGCCGCTGAGGCGGGCGGCCTGAATGACCATCAAGCCGATCGCGCCGCAGCCGATGACCGCGACGGTCTGGCCGAGTCCGACTCCGGCCCGGCGGACAACCCGGAAGGCATTGCCGGCCGGATCCAGCAGCGCACCGGCGGAATAGGAGACGGCGGCGGGCAGGCGGACCAGCTGGCGGGCGGAGATGGCCATATACTGGCACATGGCCCCGTCGAGGAATTTCCGTTTGGAGGAACCGATCAGCAGCATGCGGTCACACAAGTTGCGTCGGCCGCTCAGGCAGTTCGGGCAGGTTCCGCAATAGATCTGGGGATTGATCGCCACCCGGTCGCCGGCTCTCCAATCCGGGACATTCGCGCCGACGGCACATACGACGCCGGCCGCCTCGTGCCCCATGATGATGCCGGGCTGCCGGCGGACCATGTCGCGACCTTGATAAGGCGGCAGATCCGAGCCGCAGATGCCGGCGGCCATGATCCGGACCACCGCCTGGCCCGGTGCCGGCACCGGCAGCGGACGCTCTTCGATGGCAAAATCGTAGGGACCCTTGAAAATGGCGCAAAGCATCATTCAACCTTTGACAGCGCCGGCTGTCATGCCTTTGATGATATATTTCTGCAGGAACAGGGAAATCAGGATGATCGGCGCCGTGATCGATACGGCGGCGGCCCTCAGGCCGCCCCACTTGATTTCGGTGTAGGAAACCAAATTTAACACGGCGGTCG
>JAEXPB010000418.1 GCA_023438965.1 Bacillota bacterium
GGATAAGACTGTTCAGCATCTGCATTATTTGCCGAAGCCGAGCGGTCGGCCAGTCCGGCTGATCCGCAAGGACCTGCATGCCCGGCTGCACGGCAAGCCCACTTACAGCAGCCCGCTGTTGTCGATACCCCGCGGCCTGGGCGTGCTCCTGCGTCGGCTCCTCGTCCTGGCAGTCATTTCATTTATTTTGTCTGCGGTGCTGCTCTTCAATGCCGGTATCGGCATGCTGGTCGGATATGTAAACACCGCATCACCGATCGTGATCGAGCAAATCAAGAATAAAAACGAGACGACGCGTATCACCGATGCCGACGGTAATGACATCGCCATCCTGACCGACAGCCAGAACATCAACCGCGAATATGTTCCGCTGGCCAGCATCAAGGCTACCTGGATCGACGAGGCTTTCAAGGCCATCGAGGATGAACGGTTCGACCAGCATATCGGCATCGATCCCCGGCGCATCGCCAGTGCAGTCCTGAGCGCCCTGACGAACGGCGGTTCGGCGACTCATGGCGGCTCGACGATCACCCAGCAGACGGTGCGCCTGGTTTCCGGCGAGAGTCAGCGTTCGGCCCAGCGCAAAGTCCAGGAATGGTACAAGGCCATTTTGCTGGAACAACAAAAATCCAAAGACGAAATCATGGAGCTCTATATCAATCTCGTGCCGATGGGCAACAGCTATATCGGTGTCCAGTCCGCCGCCAAGGCCTATTTCGACAAGGACGCCGCCAGCCTCAGTCTGGTGGAATGCGCCTTCCTGGCCGGCATCCCCAACCGCCCGTCCACCTATAACCCGCTGACCGAGACCGGGCGACGCAATGCCTTGCGCCGGATGCGCATCGTCCTCGGCAAGATGAACCAGCTGGGCATGATCACCGCGGCCGAATACCGCGCCGCTCTGGACACCGAACTGGTTTTCCGCAAAAGGCCGGCGGCGGTGACGGCGACCCAGGTCAATTCCTATTTCGCCGATTATGTCATCGAGAAAGTCATCGGCGACCTGATCACCCGCCGCGGCTACAACTCAACCATGGCGGCGGTCGCCGTTTACAATTATGGCTTGCGGATCGAGACCACTCTGGATTCGGCGGTCCAGGCGAAAATCGAGCAGACCTTCAATGAACAGTCGCTCTTTCTGAGCGATCCCGCCATCCTGGTCGATTTGCCGGAAAAACCGGAAGGCAGCATCGTCGTCATCGGCAACGGCCCGTCGATTGGTCAAATCAAAGGCATGGTCGGCGGCTTTGGCCGCAAGACCGGCAATTTCGTCCTGAACCGGGCGATCAGCGCTTATCGGCAACCCGGATCGAGCATCAAGCCGCTCGATGTCTACGGCCCCGGCTTGGAAACCGGCAAGATCACGGCAGCATCGATCTTTACCGACCGCGAGCTTTTCCTCAATCCGGATGAGCCGGCCAAGGCTTATCCGGTCAACAGCTATACCGGATACCGCGGCAACATGAGCGTGCGCCAGGCGATCACGATTTCTTGCAATACGATTGCCGCCCAGGCCTGGCTTTATGTCCTGGGGGCCGACACATCCTTGCTTTACCTGTATCGGGTCGGCATCGACCGGCGCAGCGAGCAATATGTATCGGTCGCCCTGGGTGGATTCAACAAGGGTATGTCGACGCTCGAGATGGCCGGCGCATATGCGACCTTCGCCAATGACGGCGTCTATACGGTACCCTATGCCTACAGCCGTGTTCTGGATGCCGACGGCAACGTCCTGCTGGAAAACCAGCCGCATTCAACCCAAGTGTATAAACCGGAGACCGCCTATGTGCTGACCAGCATGCTGCAGGATGTGCGGACCCGGGGAACGGCCGCCGGCCATGGCATCAGCGGGCAGGTCGCCGCCGGTAAAACCGGCACGACCGACGATAATCGCGACAAATGGTTCTGCGGCTATACGGCCTACTATACGGCCGCGGTTTGGTATGGTTATGACAACCGCCTGGGGCAAACGACGATCCCCAAGGGCGACCGCTCCAATGCCATCCTGATCTGGCAGGACGCCATGACCAGGATCCATGAAGGCTTGGCGAAAACGGAATTCGCCATGCCCGAAGGAATTCTGCAGATCAAAATTTGTAAAGATTCTGGCATGCTCGCCACTCCCCTCTGCAAATCACCCGCGACAGAATATTTCATCCCTGGCGCTTTCATGAATCCGACGGCCAATTGCTCCCTGCATGCGACGGCTGTCACGCCGGCGCCTTAGAACGAATGGAATTAATAAATCTAAATAATACTTAATATTTTGGTTATGATTTAATGTAGCAAATAGCTACATTAAATCGCATTGAATGATCAAACATACTTAGAAATGGTATTATTTATGCATTTTATTAATTATTTTTTTATATAATATTGACATTAAATAATTCTGTGCTACGATGAATATGGTGCACCGATGCTATCCGCAATGATTCACACATTTACGGAGGGTTTCGAATGCTTGAAAGCAAAAAAATGAAAACGCGTGTATTTTTTATTCAAACAATTATTCTGGTTATATCTGTGGTTCTTATTTGGTCTGGTACAGTTTTTGCCTATCCAAGCGAATATTTTCTTGATGTTGAAAGAATTTCACAGAAACAAGATACGCATTATGGATGGATTCAGTGTGGCAATTGTCCTGCTGGCATGATCGGCTGCAATTGGTGTTGGGCAGCGGTATACGCCAGCGCTATTAGATACCAAACAACATATGATAATATTCTAGCAAGTGGTGTTTGCCATGTCGATAAACTTCAATACATCTGTGAAGGAGAATATGCATACGTTTTAGATGACAATATGGATAATTTCTTTGGCACAAATTCCACTTACTATTCCGGTGATCCATCCTCAAGCACAATTATGAGCAGCATTTATAATGGAAATGATCCTATATTTTTGGGCGGATATGGGCATGCCACACTGATTTATGGCTACATTAATTACGGAAGCGATTTTTATGTTTGTATAATGGATCCGTGGTATCCTTCCTGGGCAGAATTTGAAATCGATACTTACGACGGCAGCTGCTATGTGAAAATAGCAGAATAATTTAAATAAGAGGAGGCTTCGATATGCATAAAGTACTGCCAATAGCTCTTGCGGTAATTTGTGTTCTGGGCATTATCACCGGACTCGTGTCGGCATCCAATATCAACAACCCAATTACGATTCAAACCAATGTAAATAGCGATATTCCTGCAGCTAGTGAAGCGATTGAGATAATCAGCACCAATCTGACGCGAAAAATCAGTTCCGGTCAAATCCAAAAATATCTACCTTCATTCGGATATGACAGTGCAGCAACACAATTATCAATCGGAACACTCATGCCGCTCTACACGCTTTATAATACCGCCCGAGATCCCGCCTATTGCGATGCATTAACTCGCGAAGACTTTGCTTTCCAGTCAGATGTTTCTGAATATGGCGTGTTTGTCTATCCGTCGGGAAAGCAAGATCCAATCCTGTTTTTCACGTTTATCGAAAAGGACAACGACTGGCATCAAAGTTCCATGAGTACGACAGCGGCTGGCAATGGATTTGGCCAGAACATGAACCAATACGAAAAGCTTGCTGTGACCAATCAATGTGGTGCTCCTGTGGTGCTCTGGTTATTCAATGATTTTGCTCTGTCCTTTAGCCTGGATGGCAAGCAAGTGGTCATGCCCTCAACCAAAATGCAGCACTTGCTGGGCTTGCCGGCGGCCGATGGCCAACCGCAAGTCTGCGCGGTCGACGATTTTATCGAGCGAGCGAACGAAGCCATTAGTCGTTTTCAGAATGAAAAGAAAACAGGCCAGTTCAGCCTCGGCTAAATCAACTGGCTGCCAGCCGGTGCTGCTGGTCCGGCCCAGATACAGCAATTTTCACCAACGTAGAACTAAAATATAAATTAAATAATATGATAAACATAAGACATCGCCAGTTTGAACAAACAAATCGCCTTATTTTGTCTATTATATTAGCTTTATGGGGATTGACGCTCGCGGGAAAATGTGGTTTTGTTAAGAAGGAGGGTAAAGCCCGGCCAAATTGATTCTGCGAGGAGTGTCGAAACATGGATAAAGTCAGAGTTGCCTTTGTCGGCTGCGGAGGAATCTGCAATTTTCACCTGAGCCACCTGATCCAGTTTAGTGACGTGACCTATGTCGGGTTCATGGACATCCGCCCGGAGCGGTCGGCGGAGAAAGCGAAAATCGCCGGCGGCGCGCCCGTTTACAACGATTATGTCACCATGCTGGACGAGGCGAAGCCGGATGCGCTCTACATTTGCGTACCACCGGATCAGCATGGCCAGATCGAATTTGAAGCGATCAAGCGGGGGATACCTTTCCTCGTGGAGAAACCGATGGCGCTCAGCCTCGACCTGGCGCACCAGATCCGCGACGCGGCCGCCAAGGCCGGCATCGTCACCGCAGTCGGCTTCCAGGACCGCTACCTCGATGTCATCGCCCGGACGAAGGAATTCCTCACCGGCCGCCAGGTCGGCCTGGTCGACGGCGCCTGGCTGGGCGGCATCCCCGGCGTTTATTGGTGGCCGACTTACGCCACGAGCGGCGGCCAGATCGTCGAGCAGAACATCCACCTCTTCGACATGCTGCGCTATCTCTTCGGCGAACCAGCCAAGGTCTATTGCGCCGGCGCGCGCGGCCTGGTCCGGCGGGAAGGCTACGACCTGCACGACTATTCGTCGGCCGTCGTCACGTTCCAGAACAATGTCATTGCCACGCTTTTCACCGGTTGCTACCTGACCCGCAACGTCCCGAACAAGAACGGCCTGCATATTCATTGCGCCGACGCTGATATCCGCTACATCCTGCGCCAGTCGGTCGAACTGGACACCGGCACGATGTCATTAATGTACCGCCGCGAGGTCGACCAGGGCGTGACCGAAGACCGGACCTTCCTCGATGCCGTCAAGACCGGCAATCCGAACCTGGTCAAGTCGCCCTACGCCGACGCCTGCAAATCGCTGGCGCTGACCCTGGCCTGCAACGAATCCATGGCCACTGGCCAGGAGATCATCTTAGCAAGGTACTAGCCTGATGCGAATAAAGGGGATAAGCCGATGTTTACCTTAACCGTCCATGATTCCTGGTTCACCGGCGAGATTTACGACCGGTTCGAAATGGCTCGCCAACAGGGTTTCCAAGCCATGGAAGTCCTGAATTGGAGCGGACTCGACCTGCCGCGCCTCCGGGCGGCGAGCGATCGCGCCGGCGTCGCCGTCTCCGCTATCCTGACCCAATCCCGGGATCCGGGCCGGCAGGCGATGCTCAACAACACGCACGGCAT
>JAEXPB010000425.1 GCA_023438965.1 Bacillota bacterium
GTGCCGTGCGCCGAATCGGGAACGATCATGATCCGCCGCTGCCGGTCGCCGCGGCTTTCGTGCCAGGCTTTGATCAGCAACAGGCCGGTCAGCTCGCCGTGCGCGCCGGCTGCCGGCTGGAAGGTCATCCGGTCCATGCCGGTGATCGCGCAAAGCTGGCTTTCCAGGCCCTCCATCAGCCGCAGGCAGCCCTGGACCGTGGCCGGGTCCTGCAAGGGGTGGACGCCGGCGAAGCCGGGCAGTGCGGCCAGGTCTTCCTGCGCTTTGGGATTGTACTTCATCGTGCAGGATCCCAGCGGATAGGGACCGCTGTCCACGCCGTAGTTTTTGGCCGATAAGGCGGTATAGTGGCGCACGACCTGGCATTCCGCCAGATCCGGCAGGCCGGGCGTATCGCGGCGCAGATTGCCTGCGCCGAGGATCGCCGCCAGATCGGCGGTATCCGGCACATCCGACGGCGGGATCAGCCGCGTCGGCCGCTCTTCCTGCCGATGTTCGAAGATGAGCTGAACCGGTTGTCCAATCGGCATCTTCAGCCCCCCCTTTCCGATCGGTAAGCCGCCAGCAGGCTGACCAGGTCATCCAGTTCCTGCCGGCTGCGCTTCTCGGTTGCCGCCAGCAGCCAGCCGCCGGGGATGCGGGTTTGGGCGTCGTCAGTCTGACTGAGATCCCAGCCGCCGATCACCCCGCGCTCAGCCAGCCATTGGTTCAGGCCGGCGATGGTAGTCTCGGCCGGCCATTGTCCCGGTTTCAGGCGCACGGCGAACTCGCGGAAAAATGGCCGGTCGTGCACACCGGCAAACCAGCCGGTGGCCAGGAGCTTCCTTTTCAGATAGGCGGCTTTGCCGGCGGACTGGCCGGCAGCTTCCCGCAGGCCGCTGCCGCCCATCAGGGCCAGGTACAGGGTGGCGGTCAGGGCACAAAGAGCCTCATTGGTGCAGATGTTGGAGGTTGCCTTCTCCCGCCGGATATGCTGCTCACGCGCCTGGATCGTCAAAACGAAGGCCCGGCGGCCTTCCTTGTCGGTTGTCTCGCCGCAGATGCGGCCCGGCATGCGGCGCAGCAGGCTTTCGCGCGCCGCCAGGTAACCGGCGTAGGGACCGCCGAAGGACAGCGGATTCCCCAGGGGCTGGACGTCGCCGACAGCGATGTCCAGGCCGGCTTCGCTAGGTGTCCGCAGCAACGCCAGACTGAGCGGATCGCAGCTGGCCGCAGCCAGGGCGCCGGCCCGGTGGGCCAGCCCGGCGACAGCCGGCAGGTCCTCGATCAGGCCGAAAAAATTCGGGCTCTGCACCAGGACAGCTGCGGTGTCCGCATCGAGCGGCGCGCCGGCCAGGCTGCCGGCCCAGGTGCCGTCCGGGCCGGCCGGCCAGATGACCACTTCATGCCCGGACGCTTCCAGGTAAGTCCGGATCACCCGGCGGATTTGCGGATGCACGCTTCCGGCCACGACAACCCGCCGCCGGCCGGTGGCGCGGCAGGCCATCAGCAAGGCTTCGGCGGCGGCTGAAGCGCCGTCGTACAGGGATGAATTGGCCACATCGAGACCGGTCAGGCGGCAGATCAGGCTCTGGAACTCAAAGATCGCCTGCAGGGTGCCCTGACTGATTTCCGGCTGGTAAGGCGTATAGGCGGTGTAGAATTCCTGACGCAGGAGCAGGTGGCGGATGGCTGCCGGCTGGTAATGATCATAAGCGCCGGCGCCCAGGAAACAGGGATGCTCCGCCGCTGGCAGGTTCGTAGCGGCCAAATCGCGCAAACGCCGGCCAATGGCCAGCTCCGACAGCGGTTCGCCCAATTCCGGGCCAAGCGGCAGCTCCGGCAGCCGCAATTCGGCCGGGATGGCATCAAAGAGCTTTTCCGGCTCCGGCAGGCCCACATCGGCCAGCATGGCCACCCGCTCGCGATGGCTGGTGGGGATAAATCCGGGCATGGCTCAACCCTCCGTCAGACAGAAGGCCTCGTAAGCAGCGGCATCCATCAGGGCGGCCAGCTCGCCGGGGTCGGTCATCCGGATTGCCACCAACCAGACGCCGTAGGGATCGGCGTTGATCTGTTCCGGATGGCTGCCAATATCGTTCTGCGAGGCAATGATCTCGCCGGAAACCGGTGTATAGATGTCCGACGCCATTTTTACCGATTCGATCGCGCCAACGGCATCGCCGCTCCGGACCTGACGTCCGGCCGGCGTGGCTTCTGCGAACACCAAGTCGCCCAGCTCGCTTTGCGCATGGTCAGTGATGCCGATCCGGGCGATATCGCCCTGGACCTCCACCCATTCATGACTCTTGGTATAATAAAGACCCGACTTGACAATGGCCATTTGCTTTGCCTCCTCGCAAGTTAAATGGAACCGGATTGGTTAACGGGTACGTTTATAAAACGGCAGCGGGCAGATCGCGAACGGCTCTTCCCTTTCACGGACCAGCACGCTGACGCGGCCATGTTCAACGTCGGCGCCGGCTTCAATCAGCGCCATGCCGATGCCGGCAGCCAGGCTGGGCGCATAACCGCCGGATGTGATGTGCCCGATCGGCCGCGCGTCCAGCAGCACCGGATAGTCGGCCCGCGGAATGGCCCGCCCCGCCGAGTGCAGGCCGATCAGGCGACGCAGCGGCCCTGTGCCGCCGACTGTCGTCCGGCGGGCCTGCAGATCCAGCAGCGCCGCCTGGCCGACAAAACCGGGGGCCGGCTTGGCCAAGTCGACAAAACGCTGCAGGCCGGCCTCCAGCGGTGTGATCGTCGGGCTCAGTTCATGGCCGTAAAGCGGCAGGCCGGCCTCCATCCGCAGCGAATCCCGCGCGCCCAGGCCCACCGGCACAGCGCCGAGATCGAGCAGCCGGCGCCAGAGATCCGGCGCCAGCTGCGGCGGCATATAAAATTCGAATCCGTCTTCACCGGTGTAGCCGGTACGGGAAACCAGGCAGCGGCTGGCCGGCTGCCAGACAAACTGATAGGGTTTCAATCCGGTCAGAGCGACCGGATCCGGCAACGCGCCGGTTATGGCCGATGCGGCGCCCTCGGCCAGCCGAACCGTCAGCCCGGCAGCCAACGGCCCCTGCAAGGCCAACTGGGCATAGCCGGCCGAAAGGTCGGCGACAGTCAAACCGGCTCCCGCCGGCCGGTCCGGGCGATTGCGCCATTCGGCGGCTGTCGCCTGGATATGGGCCAGATCCTTGGCCGTGTTGGCGGCATTCACCACCAGCAGATACTGGTCGAATGCCAGCGGATAGACGATCAGGTCGTCGACCGTGCCGCCGTCCGCCGCGCACATCGGCGAATAACGGGCCTGGCCGGGCTGGAGCCGGCTCAGGTCGCGCGTCAGCAGATAATTCAGGAAATCAGCGGCATCGGCGCCGCTGACCTCGATTTCGCCCATGTGGGAAACATCGAAAAGGCCGGCCGCCTGCCGGACCGCCAGGTGCTCGGCCGGAATGCCGGCATACTGGACCGGCAGGCGCCAGCCGGCATAAGCCGTCAGGCGGGCGTTCAGCAACTGGTGCTGCTCCAGGAGCGGCGTCGATTTCAAGTCCAGGTTATCGTCCATGTCCGAAACCTCCCGCCTGCACGGCAGTCTGCCGACCGCCGCCAGATATGCATCAGGCCAGCTTTTCCTGCACCTTGACCAGGGAATGGACCGGATAGCGGTTCAGTTTCTGCCGGCCGCCCAGATCCTCGATCTCGACAAAGAAGACAGCGGCGGCCACAATGCCGCCCAGCTCCTCCACCATCCGGCAGTTGGCCAGGGCTGTGCCGCCGGTGGCCAGCAGGTCGTCGACCACCAGGACCTTCAGTCCAGGCTGGATGGCATCCACATGCATTTCCAGAATGTCCGTGCCATATTCCAGGGCATACTCGACCTGGATCGTCTGACCGGGCAGCTTGCCCTTCTTGCGGACCGGCGCGAAGCCGCGGCCGGTCGCGTAGGCCAGCGGAGCGCCGATCATGAAGCCGCGTGACTCCGATCCGATGATCAGATCGAATGCCACATCCTTGACCAGCTCGGCCAGGCCGTCGATGGTTGCCTTGAAAGCCGCGGCATTCTTGAGCACAGTCGTGATGTCGATAAAGTCGATGCCTGCTTTGGGGTAGTTGGGAATATGCCGCAATTCTTTTGCCAGATCCATTCGTGCCTGCCTCCGGACGTAATATCGGCCGAATCGTTTGACGGTTCCGCCATCATCATTATACCTTAATCCGGAAAGGCGGGCGCGCCTTTTTTCATGAACGCGAACCGCGCGGCCGGCGGCAGTTTAGCGATTTGCTGCCGATACGGCTGATAAACCTTGATCTTCCGGCTAAACTCTACTATGATTAATTCTAGTTTCGCATCTGGCTCGCCGCTTAACATGGATCATCTGGTATCTTCCGGTCCGGCGAACTGATTGACAGGGAGGTTCGTTATGACGAATACCAGCCAGCCTGAAGCCGGCAAATCCAGTCCTAAACCAGCCGGCCGGCAACAGGTGCCGTTTGTCCGGGTCCTGGACAGCGACAATCTCTCGGAATGTCCCCAGGATCGCAATTTTCTGATCCATATGGCCGCCGACCTGGCCTATTCCCGTGATTTCCATGGCGGCAGCGTCGTCAGCTGCCCAGTCATGCTGCGGCTGTGCCCGGCCTGCCGCAAGTGGTACATCGATCCCCAGACCTTGATCGCCATCAGTAAAAAAGGCGTCAATCTGCGTGGTTTTGATATCATCGGCTCCGATGTGCATCCCCGTCCGGACGCTTACCGGCTATGGCATCCCGAGGCTATTGCGCCGGTCGTCGTCGTACCGCCGGTGCCGCCTGCCGGCAGTCGTAAAACGGCGCCGGAGCGGCAGCGGGCCAAAGCGGCGCCGGCAGTCCGTTCGGCCGACAAGAACCTGGCTTTCCGCTGCCGTTACTGCGACGGCGGCCAGTCCGGCCGCTCGCTGGGTTTTCGCGGCGCATGCTCCCAGGCCGGCTATTTCCAGAATGTCGTCGAGGCGAAGGATGCCTGGTGCGCCAGTCCGGAAAACACTTGCCAGTCACAGCCGGCGGAACAGGCCGGACCGGATAACCGCCGCTGCTGTGAAAGCCGGCTGCTCATCGATTGGGTTTGCGGCCCCAAAGCCGGGCAGGACGGCCAGCCGCTCCGGGCCGTGCCCATTTCCGGCAACCGGACCGGTTCCATTGCGCTGATGACCACCGTGCTGCCCAGGGAAAGCGAGGCCAACCGGCGCATCTTCGCCATTTTCCAGATCGCCGGCCAGTCGGAAACCGATGGCCACGCCTATGTCACGGCCGATCCCAAAATGCGGTTCGAATTGATGCAGGATGAACCGCTGTATTTCTGGAAATTCTTCCAGGGCAAGGGCCAGTCGGACGACAACCGCTGGGATGGCGATCCCTGCCGCAATATCAGCCAGGACATGATCATCCGCATCCTGAGCAAGGCAGTCCGGGTGATCAAGGATCCCGATCGCCGGGCGGTCGCCGAGTTCCTGTTCAACCGGGTCAGTGCCACGGTCAGTCCGGATCACCTGAAGAAACTGCTGGCCTGATCGGGCCGGCTGCGGCTGCCGGACGCTACAGGCTGCGGTCGCTCAGGAACGAAGCCAGGCTCAGGCAGCGCACGCCCTGAATGTCATCCCTGGCCGGTTCATCCCGGCTGAGAATGAGCTTAGGGTATTGATCCCGGATCATCAGCAGCGGACTGGCCAATTGCCCGGCCGCCGCCGGATCGTGGGCGATCTGCACATACAGGCGCCGCCCGTCCCGTTCGGCCAGAAAGTCGATCTGCTGCCGTCCGAGCTTGCCGACCGTAAGGCCATAATTCCGCCGCAGCAATTCGATGAAAACGGCATTCTCCAGGATACCGGCCGCATTGCGGCTCTTGCGGCCGATCAGGCCGGCCGCGAGTCCATGGTCGCCCAGGTAATACTTGACGGTGCTGTGCAGGATGGTCTGCGACTTGATGTCCAGGCGCGGCACCCGCCAGATCAGACCGGCTTCTTCCATCGCCCGCAGATGGTTGGCGATCGTTTCGGCACTGGCTTGCCGCTGCCGCTTTTTCAGCGTGTCGGCAATGCTCTTGACCGTATAGAGTTTGCCCAGATACTGGAGGACATATTGGAAGATCCGGTTGAGCAGCTCCACATCCCGGACGCGGGTCCGCAAGATGACATCCTGCAGAAGGATCGCCTGGCAGGCGCCCTGCAGCAGCGGTCCGGCTGCGGCAGTTCCCTGGAATTGCACCACAACCGGCAGGCCGCCGCCGGCCAGGTAATCAGCCGGCGTCATCGTT
The DNA here is from genome assembly GCA_023438965.1 of Bacillota bacterium. GTDB lineage: Bacteria > Bacillota > Clostridia > Saccharofermentanales > UBA5734 > UBA8949. Next base: position 6,272 of record JAEXPB010000425.1, read on the forward strand.
TGGGATGGGTCGCCGGAAACCGGCCCGTCCGGCGTCCGGCGGCCGAGGGATTGGCATTCGGCCCAGGACATGGGCAAGATCCGGAATTCCGCACATTTTCCGCCGGTCGCTTCCTGCAAAGCCGCCGCAGTCTGCCGGACGGCTGAGCTGGACAGATAAAGATCACAGCCGTCCTCCGCCGCCAAGGCTGCAATCGCCTGCTCCCATTGCGGCACAACTTGAATTTCATCCAGAAACACATAATGCCGGCCCGGATTGGCCAGCCGGTATTTAATGTAGGACTGCAGGCGGCGGGCCGTATTGATCTCCGTAAATTCCAGGGCTTCCAGGTCCAGGCTGATGATCTGCTCCGGCAGCACGCCCTGCTGGCGCAGTTCTTGCCGCAGGTCGCTCAGCAAGGCCGACTTGCCGCAGCCGCGCATGCCGGTCAGCAGCTTGACGACCGGTTGACCGACCAAAGGCCGGATCCGGGATAAATCCTCTTCGCGAATGGGCATCGCTTATTCACCTGCCAGCTGAGTGTATATTTTAATCCATTATATCGGTTCTGGCGATCAGAATCAAATAAATATTCGCCTTGGCGAATATTTACCGCATTTTCATGCATATATTCGCCCTGGACGATTTCAGTCCGGCTACAGTTTGCCCAGCTGACGGTTTAATTCAGCCAGACCGCTCAGCAGCAGATTCAGCCAGTTCAACTCGCTTTGCAGATGCATGACCCGGTTGCGGAAGATCATTCCCCAGATGAAGGCCTCCCGCGGGC
>JAEXPB010000428.1 GCA_023438965.1 Bacillota bacterium
AAGAAATCGAGCCGCGGATGTTCTCCTTCAACAACCCGTACGGCGCCTGCCCGGTATGCACCGGCCTGGGCCAGATGAGCCACATCGACGCCGAACTGGTGGTCTATGATGCGAACCTGTCCCTCAATGACGGCGCGATCCGGGCCGGCGGCTGGAATTTCGCCGACCGCGGCAGCTGGGCCCGGGCTTTTGCCGAAGCGCTGGCCAAGCGTTACCGCTTTTCGCTGGACACGCCGTTCAACGCCCTTTCGCCGCAGATCCAGAAGACAATCCTTTTCGGCAATAACGGCGAAGTCCTAAGCATCGATACCACCAACAGCAAGTTTTCGCATGGCAGCACCTACCACAGCGACTGGATCGGGGTGGTTCCCAGCCTGGAAAAACGATACAACGAGACCAGCTCGGATGACATGAAGGAATATTACGAACAATACATGTCCGTAACGCCCTGCCCGGTCTGTCACGGCGCGCGCCTCAAACCCTCCAGCCTCTCCGTGACGGTCGGCGGCTTGAACATCAACGAACTGACCCGGCTGCCCATCCGCAAGGCCCGTGATTTTCTGGACACACTGGTCCTCACACCGCGCCAGGCGAAGATCGCCGAGCAGATCCACAAGGAATTGAACGCCCGTCTGGGCTTCCTGGTCGACGTCGGGCTGGAATATCTGACCCTGGCCCGGGCATCGGCCACGCTGTCCGGCGGCGAGGCGCAGCGCATCCGGCTGGCCACCCAGATCGGCTCCGGCCTGATGGGCGTCCTTTATATCCTGGACGAACCAAGCATCGGCCTGCACCAGCGGGACAACACCCGGTTGCTGGGCACGTTGAAACGCCTGCGCGACCTGGGCAACACCGTCCTGGTTGTCGAGCACGACGAAGAGACGATGCTGGAAGCCGATTACATTGTCGACATGGGTCCGGGCGCCGGCGAACACGGCGGCCAGGTGATTGCCGTCGGCACGGCCCAGGAAATCATGGCCTGCGAAGCCTCGATCACCGGGCAATACCTGAGCGGCAAGCGCCAGATTGACATTCCCGCTGTCCGCAAAGCCGGCAACGGCCATTGGCTGGTCGTGCGCGGCGCCACGGAAAACAACCTGAAAAACATTGATGTTCGGATCCCGCTCGGCGTGATGACCTGCATCACCGGCGTTTCCGGCTCAGGCAAGAGCTCGCTGGTCAATGGGATCATCCTGAAAAAACTGGCCAGCGAACTCAATGGAGCCCGCCGCTATCCCGGTGCCTGCAAGGCGATTGAGGGCATGGAGCATCTGGACAAGGTCATCGCGATCGACCAGTCGCCGATTGGCCGGACGCCGCGCTCCAACCCGGCAACCTACACCGGGCTGTTCGACTTGATCCGCGACCTGTTTGCCAGCACGCAGGATGCCCGCGCCCATGGCTACAAGCAGGGCCGGTTCAGCTTCAACGTGCGCGGCGGCCGATGCGAGGCTTGCAGCGGCGACGGCGTCAACCGGATCGAAATGCATTTCCTGCCGGATATCTATGTGACCTGCGATGTCTGCAAAGGACGCCGTTACAACCGCGAGACCCTGGAGGTGCGATATAAGGGCAGGAACATTGCCGATGTCCTGGACATGACTGTCGAAGAGAGCCTGGGCTTCTTCGAGAGCATTCCGCGGATTGCCAACAAACTGCAGACACTTTTCGATGTCGGCTTGGGTTATGTCCGTCTCGGTCAACCGTCAACCCAGCTGTCCGGCGGCGAGGCGCAGCGGGTAAAACTGGCCACTGAGCTGTCGCGGCGGGGCACCGGCAAGACCTTTTATATCCTGGACGAGCCGACAACCGGCCTGCATATTGCCGATGTGCACAAGTTGGTTGACATTTTACGCCGGCTGACTGAAAATGGAAATACCGTCCTGGTTATCGAACATAATCTGGATGTAATCAAGACGGCAGACTATATTGTCGACCTTGGCCCCGAGGGCGGCGATGCCGGCGGATACATTATCGCCGAAGGAACCCCCGAGGAGGTGGCTGGTGTACAGGCGTCCTACACCGGCCAGTACCTGGGCCGGATACTCCGGACGCAATCCCGCGGACCATTGGCCGATCAACAGGAAAACGCACCGGGTCAGCCGGCTTTGGCCGGCATTGACCCGATCGCCGCTGGACCGGCCTTGAAAAAGAGAAGGAAACTAAAACTGAATGGCTAAATGTGTAATGTGCAAGAAGAATGTCGCGGTCGTCTTCACGCCCCGATTTGAAAACGGCCAGCGCATCAGCGAGGGGCTTTGCCTCAAGTGCGCCTACCGGACAGGACTGGGCGGCATGGACGAATTATTCGCCAAGGCCGGCATTAATGACGGGAATATCGACGAACTCACGGAACGGATGAATAATGTCATGTCCCAGGTGGACGGGCAGAGTCCGGAGAACCTTTTCAAATCGTTGATCAGCGGCAGCCTGGATCTGGAAGGGCTGACCGAGTCCGCCGGCGAAACCGATGAGGCGGCGGAGAGTGAAGCGGACAGCAAAGAAAGCGGCGAACTGCTGCCGGCCTCCATCGGCGGCGACTCCGACGATGTGGCTGAACCGCGTCGTGTCGGCCGGGAAGGGGACCGCAGCGAGCGGGCCAAGCCGGACAAGCGGCGGAAATTCCTCGACCAGTTCGGAACCAACCTGACCATGAAAGCGCACGAAGGCAAGATTGACCGGATCATCGGGCGCAAAAAGGAACTGGCCCGGGTGATTCAGATCTTAAATCGCCGGGCCAAGAACAACCCGGTTCTTCTGGGCGAGCCCGGCGTCGGCAAGACCGCCATCGCCGAGGGTCTGGCGGTCAAGATCAGCGCCGGCGAGGTGCCGGCCAAACTGCTGCATCAGGAAGTATATCTGCTGGATATGACGGCCATGGTGGCCGGCACCCAGTTCCGCGGCCAGTTTGAGAGCCGGATGAAGGGCGTCGTGGATGATGCCCGCCGCTGCGGCAATATCATCCTGGTCATCGATGAGCTGCACAATATCATGGGGGCCGGCGACGCCGAAGGCGCCATGAACGCGGCCAATATCCTGAAACCGGCGCTGGCCAAGGGTGAGATCCGGGTTATCGGTTCGACGACCCTGGACGAGTACCGGCGTTTCATCGAGAAGGACTCGGCCCTGGAA
>JAEXPB010000492.1 GCA_023438965.1 Bacillota bacterium
CGATAAAATCGATAAACTGGACGACTCGCTGGCGACCCTGGACCTGAAAATCAGCCAGGCCCGCGTGACCGCCGGATCGACGACGATCACAGCGCCGGCCGCCGGTCGGCTGCTGCTGGTCCACGCCGCCGCCGGGCAGCCAGTGGACGCCGTCATGGACCAGTATGACGCTCTGGCGGTCATTTCAACCGACGGCTTCCTGGTGGTCGAATGGTCGGGCAACAGCACCCTGCAGCCAGGCGACCCGGTCCAGGTCAGCTGCGGCGGTGTGATTTGCGCCGGCCGGTTGATTCGGCAGAACAATGGCCTGAACAGGGTTGAGTTACCGGACGACCGCTTCTTGCCCGGCAGCACCGCGCTCATCCTGGACCAATCCGGCCGCCAGATCGGCCAGGGCGTACTGCAGATCAGCAAACCGGTTTATGTCACGGCTGCCGGCGGCATCATCAAGTCGGTCAGCAAGCAAGCCGGCGCCAAGGTCAGCAAGGGCAGCAAGCTCTTCACCCTGGAGACCGCGGGCCTGGCCGCTGATTATGCGCAGCTGATCGACGAGAGGAGCCGGACCATGGCTGACTTGCAAGCTGCCCGGTCCCAGCTGACCCTACTGCAGGTTATTGCGCCGGCTGACGGGATTGTCAGCCAGATCAGCCTGACAGAAAAAGGGCAGGTTCAGGAAAACCAGCAGCTATGCATGCTGGCGGATGTCTCCAGCCTGAAAATGCTGCTGCAGATCGATGAGCTGGATATCACCGCGATCCAGACCGGCCAGACCGCTTCGCTCAAGCTGGCCGCCGCGGAATACCAGGCTTATTCAGCTACGGTCAGCCGGATCTCGGCGATCGGGACCTCCGCCGCGGGCGTGACGACCTATCCGGTCACCCTGGCAATTGAACCGGCGCCGGGCATTCTGGCCGGCATGAGCGCCAGCGCCGACATCCTGGTCGCCGACCGGCAGAACGTGCTCATCATTCCGCTGGAAGCCTTGAAAGTCGATGGCAGCCGAACTTATGTCACGCTGGTCCAGCGCAGCGCCAATGGCCAGATGAGCACGTCGGACCGCGATGTGACGGTTGGATTGGCCAACGGCACGGCAGCCGAGATTGTGTCCGGCTTGAGCGAGGGCGATGAAGTGGTGACGACCGGCACGACGGCAAAAACTTCGGGCAGCGGCCCCCTAGGCCTCGGCGGTTTGCGGCAGAACCGGAACGGGGGTTGACGCGGCATGATCGAAATGACTCATATCAGCAAGATCTACCAGATGGGATCGGAAGAAGTTCGCGCGCTCGACGATGTTTCCTTTCACGTGGCGGCCAAGGAATTCGCCGCGGTGATCGGGCCTTCGGGCAGCGGCAAGTCGACTTTGATGAATATCCTGGGCTGTCTGGATGTGCCCGATCAAGGCACCTATCATCTGGATGGCGAAAATATCGCCGAGCTGAGCGACGACCGGCTAGCCGAGATCCGCAACCGTAAAATCGGGTTCATTTTTCAACAATTCAATCTGCTGCAGAAGCTCAATGCCTTGGAAAATGTCGAGCTGCCTCTTGTCTACCAGGGCCTGTCCGGCCCGGAACGGCTGCGGCGGGCGCAATCGGCGCTCGAGCAGGTCGGACTGGCTGATCGGATGAGCCACCGGCCGAACCAGCTGTCCGGCGGCCAGCAGCAACGGGTGGCCATCGCCCGTGCGCTGGCCGCGCATCCGGCACTGATCCTGGCCGACGAACCGACCGGCAACCTGGATTCGCATGCCAGCCGGGACATTCTGGCACTTCTGCACGACTTGCACGACGAAGGCAACACAATCCTGCTGATCACCCACGATCCAGGGATCGCCGGCCAGACTGACCGGATCATCAGCCTGATGGACGGCCGGATCGTCACTGACCAGCGAAAGGGGGTCGGCGCATGACCTGGCTGCAATCATTCCGGATGGCCTTCAAGGCTATCGGTGCCAATAAATCCCGCTCCTTTCTGACTATGCTGGGCATCATTATCGGCGTGCTGGCGGTTTCCATGCTGATCTCCGTCGTCCAGGGCGCCACCGGTGAAATTACCGGCGAACTGGAGGGCCTGGGCAGCAACATGCTGATGGTCAGCTTGAAAAACCGGGGCAATGTCGATCTGACGGCCGATGATCTCAACCAGCTGGCCGTGCCGGCCAACGGCATCGCCATGGTCTCGCCCACGGTCAGCGGCGAAGCAGCAGCCCGTTCGAGCAGCAAATCGATGACTGCGACAGTGACCGGCATTTCGGCTGACTATCTGACGATTCGCAGCTTGAAACTGGCCGCCGGCCGGCCGGTCCAGGCCGTCGACGAGTTGTACCGGACGGCAGTGGCGGTGATCGGCACCGGCGTTGCTGATGAGATCTTCGGACAGCGTGAGGTGATCGGCAGCAGCATGAACATAGCCGGCCGGGATTTCACCATTATCGGACTGCTGGAAGAAGAAGACGGCCTGCAGATCAATTCCAATGCCGATACGATCTTCATCCCGTTCGTCACTGCCCAGCGCCTGTTGAAAAACACCTATATCACAAGTTTCTATGTGTCCTGTACAAGCGCGGATACCGTGGCAACAGCCAAAACAGCGCTGGAGCAATTCATGCGCCAGCGCGTTCGGGATGAGGACAATTACCAGTTGATCAGCCAAACCGACATTCTCGACACGCTGAGCTCGGTGACCGGCACCCTGTCCCTGCTGCTGGGCGGCATCGCCGGCATATCGCTGCTGGTCGGCGGTATCGGGATCATGAACATCATGCTGGTCTCCGTCACGGAGCGTACCCGGGAAATCGGCATCCGCAAGGCCATTGGCGCCAAACGGAAGAACATTCTGTCCCAGTTCATGATCGAGGCGCTGGTCATTTCGCTGGTCGGCGGCCTGATCGGCCTGGGCATCAGCAGCCTGGGCGTCAGCCTGATCGGCAGCCTGATGGGCATCACAATCGGCATCACACCAGGCGTAACCGCCTTGTCACTGGGCTTTTCCGCTGCGGTCGGCTTGATTTTCGGCATCTACCCGGCTGCCAAGGCTTCCCGGCTGGCGCCGATCCAGGCCTTGCGCTATGAATGAGCCTTGCCCGGTTTAGCGTAACCGGACTTGCCGGACCGACGTTCCCGTTCCGGCCTGGCGGTCCGGTCGCCCGGCAGGGACCGGCTGCGGCTGGCGGGCTTGCGGCTGGCATAGGCCTTGCGTTCGCGATCCGGCTGGCCTGCGCCGGCAACCTGACCGGCTGGCCGCGGTTTACCGGTTCCGGCAGCTGAGCCGCTCTTTTCCACGCGGACCACCCGCTGGGCGATTTTCTGATTGGTCAGCCGGTCAACCACTTCATTGGCAGCGGCGGCCGGCACATCAACAAAAGTATAGCGGCCGTAGATGGCAATCGCACCAATTTGCTTGCCAGTCAGGCCGGAGCGTGAACATATGGCTTCGACGACGTGCCGGGGCTGAACCTTGTCGTCCGCACCGACATTGATAAACAAGCGGGACATGCCCGGCTCCAGTGGTTTGCTGCGTTTGGGCCGCGGCCGGTCGGATCCGGCGGTGCCACCCGCTGCGTTTTCGTCAGAACCGTCCAGATCGTCGTCCAAACCGGTCGGCAATTCAAAATCGACTGCTCTCAAGCTTTTTGCATCTTCTGCCGGATCCGCGTCCGTGTCGCCGGCAGCGCCATCGCTGCCCTGCAGGAGCGCGCGCCGGAATTCATCGCTTCGCCCGGGGCTTCGCCCGGCACTTCGTCCGGCTCCGCCTGACCGCAGCCGCGGCGCGCTGTTCCGGGTCAGGTACTGATCATACGGCACCACCGGCTCGATTTCCTCAGACTGCCTGATGGCGGTGCCCATGGCCTGGCGCAGCAGGGCGGCGGCCACATCCGCCGTCGTGTAATAGCTGTCGCCCGATCCGGTCACGTTCAAACCGTCGACAAATTTCTCGACGTAGGCGACATATTGGCTCAGATCGTCCGCCGCCAGCGTGGTCCGGGCCTGGTCCAGGATCGTGGTGACCCGGCTTTCCGTCACATCGACCAGGGTCGGCGGCTGGGCGCGCTGGATATTGGACTTGGTGTGACGCTGAATGTTCTTGAGATCGATGATCTCCCGGCCGACCACGAAGGTGTAGGCCTTGCCGGATTTGCCGGCCCGCCCCGTGCGGCCGACGCGATGGACATAATATTCTTCGTCCTGCGGCAGATCGTAGTTGATGACCACCTCGATGTCGTCCACATCGATGCCGCGGGCAGCCACGTCGGTCGCCACCAGCAGGTCAACCTGCCCTTTCTTGAAACGATTCATCACCCGGGTCCGGCTTTGCTGCTTCATGTCGCCGTGCAGGGCTTCCGCTGCATAGCCGCGAGTCTGCAGTTTCTCGCAGATTTCGTCGACCCGCAGCTTCATGTTGCAGAAGACCAGGGCCAGCTTGATGCGTTCCGCCTCGATCAGGCGGCAGAGCACTTCCAGTTTATTGGACTCGCGCACCTCGATGTAGAATTGCTCGATATTGCTTACCGTCGCCTGAGTTCCGGCGATCCGGACATGAATCGGGTCTTTTAAATATTTGTCGGTCAGCTCGAGGATGGTCGCCGGCATCGTCGCCGAAAAGAATATTTTCTGGATCTGTTCGGGGGTCGACGCCAGGATGGTGTCGATATCCTCCTTGAAACCCATGTTCAGCATTTCGTCGGCCTCATCGAGAATGACGCCCTGCAGATTGTCCAGGCGGATCGTCCGGCGCCGCAGGTGGTCCAAGACGCGGCCGGGTGTGCCGACGATGATTTGCGGTTTTTTCTTGAGCGCCAGGATCTGGCGGTCGATCGGCTGACCGCCGTAGACGCAGAGCACCCGGATCCCTTCCTTGTACTTGGTGACTTCGTGCAGCTCATCCGCGATCTGAATTGCCAGCTCGCGGGTCGGGGAGAGAATCAGGTATTGCACATGACCGTCGTCAGCAGCTGTCCGGTCGATGATCGGGATGCCGAAGGCGCAGGTCTTGCCGGTACCGGTCTGAGCCTGGCCGAGAATGTCGCGCCCTTCGAGGATATAGGGGATTGCTTCCGATTGGATGGGAGTCGCTTCTTCAAACCCCATGTCCTGGATGGCTCGCAGGATTTCGGGCGAGATAGGCAGATCACTGAATGATTTGGTTTCCAAAAAACACCTGTTGACTTTCTCCGGCAGACTGTCGGCCGGCAATGCGATAGACGGATAACCGGGTGAGTGTAGCACAATTCACCCGGATTGTCCATCATCCGTCGCCAGCCGGCTGACTTGATCAAATTCGGACAGCCGCTTGCCGATGATCCCCGCGGCGACGCCGATTTTGCCGCCCGCCAGAACAAAGGCTTTGATCTGGCGTTGCAGCGAGGTGTTTTCCGGATAATCCGCCGGTTTCAGGCTGGGGTTCTTAAATACCCAGGACCGATAGGCATCATTCTCGGCATCGGTGCCGATGATCCGGAAATCCTTCTGAAAATTGAGGATCTTTGAATCCGCCGGCAATAAATGCTGCAAGCTGGGGGACAAAAGCCAGGTATTGGTATAAAAGACCGGATAGGCAAATTCCGGGTAGTGTTTTTGAAAAAAGGCGTTGGCCTGCCGGTATGATTCATGGCAGTTCGCTCCGCCGAGCCGGGCATCCGAGGGGATATGAACCGACAATACCGGCGTGCCCTGCGTAAGCAGCGTGACATCAACCCGCCGGATGTCCGGTCCCCGGTAATCAACCATTTCATATTCCAGGGTTCCCAGCCGGAACAGACGCATCGCAATCTGGCGATAGGTCCAGAAAGACCGGTCAAAGCCATAGACGCCATAGCTCTCCCGATGTTCCCTGACAAAACGGGAAAAGCAGCTCATTGTGCTGTAAAACACAGTATCGTCAATTCCCTTGAGCCGGTAGTGCTCATGGGTGCGCAGCGCAGCCCCCAACCAGATAGCGAGCCAGACCAGCGGGGCTTCATCAACCGGACCGAGCAGCGCCTGAATCATCCGCACGCCTTCCGGAGCAGTGGCGCAATCGAACAGCAGGCCGATCGGCGCGGCCAGCGGCGAGAAGTCAAAGCGGCCTGCCAGCGCGGCAATCTTCGCGGTAACCTCCGGCGGCATGCCGATTTGTTCACTGAGACGAGATATTGCATCCGGACGAAGATATTGCTGCAGATCCATAACCTTGACTCCTTCTCTTCAACCAATCCGGGAAACTGTTCTGACCAATATTGTATCATTCCGGACCGGCTGGAGGTCAGAAATATTAATCCGGTTTTTATTAAATGACGAACGTAAATGTTAACATTAAAAATCATGAACATAATTTCGCCTGCAAACATTTACGGGCCATTGACCTTTCCCGGGTCCGGTTCTATAATTGGCTTGCTTGCAAGGGGGGTCAGGTTTTTACCTGACTTTTTTTCCGAAAAATCGGTCTTGCCGGCGCATCGATTGATTGAGGAAACGAGGAAACGCCCATGGAACTGCTTGTCTGCCTGCTGGCCGCGCCGGTTGTAACCGCCGGGTTGCTGCTGGTTTTTCGCCGGGAGCTTCTCCAGCGCGTGCTGGTCGTCGCATCGGCAACTTTTCAGGCAGTTTGCGCGCTGCTGTTGATTTTCCAAAATTACCAGGCGCCGAATTACTATTATCTGATTTCTTCGGAAACGCTCAACGAAATCATGATCGGCATCGAATCTGTGCTGGCCCTTTACCTGGTCTATGTGGCCTGGCGCCGCCGCAGTCCGCTGGTAGCCATCCTGGGATTGCTCCAGATCGGCGCCATGTTCTGGTTCGAACTGGGCGGCAGCCATTCCAGCGCGACGATGCATCACCATCTGGCCATCGACAAGCTGACCTTGCTGATGATCGGGATCATCGCCGTGGTCGGCGGCTTCATCCTGATCTACACCCAGCCCTATATGCGCAAGCATCAGGCGCACCATCCCGAGCAGCCGGACCGCCGGTATCTGTTCAACAGCGTCATGATGTTCTTCCTGACCGCCATGTACGGCATCGTCCTCAGCAACGACCTGGTCTGGATCTACTTTTTCTGGGAGCTGACCACGATCTGCTCTTTCATCCTGATCGGCTATCCGAAGCCCGACGAAGCGCTGCGCAATGCGACACATGCTCTGCTGCTCAATCTGCTGGGCGGCGTCTGCTTCGTGGCGGCGATCATCGGGCTGGGCCTGGTCTGGAACCTGACCGAATTGCGCGAATTGCTCAAATTCCAGCACCCCGATGCGTTGATCCTGCCCCTGATCCTGCTGGCCATCGCCGGCCTGACCAAATCCGCCCAGCTGCCGTTTTCCCGCTGGCTGCTCGGAGCGATGGTCGCGCCGACCCCATCATCGGCCCTGCTGCATTCGTCGACCATGGTCAAGGCCGGCGTCTATCTTCTGATCCGCATCAGTCCGCTGCTGAGCGGCAATGCCGCCGGTCTGACTGTGGTTCTGATCGGCGGCCTGACTTTCGTCCTGGGCTCGCTGATGGCCATTCCGCAGTCTGACGCCAAGAAGGTCCTGGCCTGGTCGACAATCGCCAACCTGGGCCTGATCGTCACCTGCGCGGGCATCGGAACGCACGAATCCATCTGGGCGGCGATCATGCTGGTGCTGTTCCACGCCGTATCCAAGTCGCTGCTGTTCCTCGCGGTCGGCAGCATCGAGCAGGTGATCGGCACCCGCGACATCGAAGCCATGCACGGCTTGATCATCAAACTGCCCGGCCTGGCCCTGGTGCTGTCGATCGGGATCGCCGGCATGTTCCTGGCGCCTTTCGGCATGCTGGTCTCCAAGTGGGCGGCCCTGAAATCCTTCATCGACAGCGGCAATCTGCTGACTGTGCTTTTCCTGGTGTTCGGCAGCGCGGCGACTCTCTTTTACTGGACCAAATGGCTCGGCAAGGTCATCACGATCATGCATCGCAAAGAACGGCTCCAGCACCCGTCCAGCCTGCTCGAGTGGCTGCCGCTGAGCGGCCTGGCCGGCCTGGTCATCATCCTCTGCGTCGGATTCCCGCAAGTTTCCGCCAATCTGATCATGCCTTTCCTCGAGGAGCACTTCGGCACGGCCGGCCTGGTGATCATCAGTGCCGGCAACCAGATGATCATGCTGCTGATGCTGATCATGATCGCGCTGTTCCCGCTCGGTCTGCGGCTGGCCTCGGCTCTCGACGACAAAATCACCTCGGTCTACATGGCCGGCGTCAACCTGGGCGACAACCGGATGTACATGGACTCCATGGGCGAGCCGAAGCGGGTCTTCCTGTCCAACTGGTACCTGGTCAACCTTTTTGGCGAAGGCCGCCTGCTGCAGCCTGCGCTCCTGGGCACGGCGGTCTTCCTGGCCGGCATGGTCCTGTATACGATCGGGAGGACATTATGGTTCTGAAAATTGTCATCATGCTGGCGGCCATTCTGCTCGGTCCCTTCCTGGGCGGCTTCCTGGCCGGCCTCGACCGCCGTCTGACCGCCCGCCTGCAAAGCCGGATCGGACCGCCGCTCCTGCAGCCGTTCTTTGATATCGCCAAGCTGATGCGCAAGGAGACCGCGGTCGTCAACCATGCCCAAAGCTTCTTTGTCATGATCCACCTGATCTTCATGGTTTTTACCGTCGGCCTGTTTTTCTTCGGCAGCGACCTGCTGCTGACCATCTTCGCCTTGACCCTGTCCAGTATTTTCCTGGTCCTGGCCGCCTATGCCACCAACTCGCCTTACAGCAACCTGGGCGCCGACCGCGAGCTGCTGCTGATGTTGGCCGACGAGCCGATCCTGCTCCTGATCACGGTCGGCTTCTACATGCGTGCCGGCTCCTTTGCCGTCGGCGACCTGATCCGGCCGGATCTGCCGGCGATCCTGACCATGCCGGGCCTGTTCCTGGGCTACCTGCTGGTCCTGACCATCAAGCTCCGGAAATCGCCTTTCGACCTCAGCACGTCCCACCATGCCCACCAGGAACTGGTCAAAGGGCTGACCACCGAATTCGCCGGCCGCACTCTGGCCATCGTCGAAATTGCCCACTGGTATGAATCCCTGCTGCTCTATGGCCTGGTCGGCCTGTTCTTTGCCGGCAGGTCGCCCTGGAGCCTGCTCATCATCCCGCTGGCCCTGATCGTGGTCTTCGTCCTGGAGATCCTGGCTGACAACGCGTTCGCCCGGATCAAATGGCAGGCGGCCCTGCGCACGACCTGGCTGACCGCAGCCAGCCTGGTCTTTATCAATCTGCTCATCCTATCGTTTTTCAAGTGAGGAATTTATGTCTGGTGTAGCCAAGTCCCCCTGGATCATCCATTATGACGGCTCGAGCTGCAACGGCTGCGACATCGAGGTTCTGGCCTGCCTGACGCCGCTGTATGACGTCGAGCGTTTTGGCCTGATCAACACCGGCAACCCCAAGCATGCCGACATCCTGCTGCTGACAGGGGCG
>JAEXPB010000530.1 GCA_023438965.1 Bacillota bacterium
TTCGGCCGGCGGCCACAAATTGCATCTGGGTCTGCAAGCCGGCCGCCTGAGTCTCGAGATCCGCCTGAACAACATAATCGGCTGCCGACGAGCTGGCTGCGATGGTATGGCCATCCGCCCCCACCAGAACCAGGAAAGTCAGGTTAAGGTTCAGCTCCGGGTTGAGGATGACCGTCAGGTCCCGGTCGTTGATCTCGCCGTCCAGATAACGGTTGAGGATGGTCTCCCCCTGGTTCAGGCAGCGGTTCAGGATTGTGTAGCTGATGGTGTTCAAAGCCCGGACGATCAGCCGGGTCGAGATATAGGACAGCAGCAGCAGCGAGAACAGGATGCCGACCGACAAAAGCGCCGCAAAGCGCCGCAAGAAGAAGTTGCGCTGCCCCATGCTCAAAGGACTTCGGCTTTGTAGCCGACGCCATAGACCGACTTGATGCTGATGCTGGCATTCTCCGGCATCTTCTTGCGGATACGCTTGATGTTGGTGTCCACCGCCCGGCTGTCGCCATCAAATTCCAGGCCCCAGATGCTGTCTATCAGCTGTTCGCGGGTAAATACCTGACGGGGGCTGCTGGCCAGCAAATGGATGATCTCCACCTCTTTCGGCGACAGCGGCACAATTTGCCCGTTGACCCGGACTTCGTAACCGAGGATGTCAACAACAGTGTTGCCGATATTCATAATACCGCCGCCGCTCTGGGCGAGATTGTCCAAACGGCGGAATATGACCTGGATGCGCGAGACAATTTCACGCGGACTGAATGGTTTGACAATATAATCATCGGCGCCCAGGGCGAATCCCAGCAGACGGTCGATTTCTTCGCCGCGTGCGGTCAGCATGATGATCGGGACCTGGCTGCGGGTCCGGATTCGCTTGCAGATCTCCGTTCCGCTCAAACCAGGCAACATGATGTCGAGGATCAGCAAGTCGGGATGAACCCGCTCCCAGGTCGGGATGGCGTCGTTGCCGCTGAATACCGAGCAAATATCAAAGTTGGCGTTGCGCAGGTAGTAATGCAGCGAATCATGCACGGCTGGTTCGTCGTCGCAGATCATGATCAGTTTTTTCATCCCGCACCACCACCGTTAGCCGATTGACTTCGTTTAACCTATCATAGCATGAAAAAATGGCAAAATTCAGGCATTTTTGTTTCGTCGTATCCAGGGTGACAGCTTTCCGGTCATTTGAATGACTTGGTCAAAACAGCGCACAGGTTACGGCCGCAGGTAATTCCAGACACTATAATTACAGTCAAAATCATCTCCAGGAGGTATCGACATGAAAATCAAATGTACAGTCAGCGGCTATATTCATGAGGGAGACGCCCCGCCGGCCAATTGCCCGCAATGCAAGGCTCCGGCTTCGAAATTCGTTCCTTTCCAGGAAACTGAACTGAACTGGGCCACCGAGCATGTCGTCGGCGTAGCCAAGGATGTCGATCCGCGGGTGGTTGAAGGTCTGCGTCTGAATTTTACCGGTGAATGCACCGAAGTCGGCATGTATCTGGCCATGTCCCGCGCCGCCGACCGCCAAGGTTTCCCGGAAGTAGCCGAGGCATACAAGCGGATTGCTTACGAGGAAGCCGAACATGCGGCCCGTTTCGCCGAAATGCTGGGCGAGGTGGTCTCGGCTGATACAAAAGCCAACCTGAAGCTGCGGGTTGACGCTGAATACGGCGCGCCTGCCGGCAAGAATGACCTGGCCGCCCTGGCCAAGCAATTAGGATATGACGCCATTCATGATTCGGTTCATGAGATGGGCAAGGATGAAGCCCGTCATGGCAAAGCCTTCAAAGGTCTGCTGGAGCGCTATTTTAAATAAGCGTACGCCCGACTGTCCGAGCATTTAGACGGTTTATTTTGTCTTTCTTCAACTAAAAATCACGGAGACGCCCTCCGTGATTTTTTTGTCCATCCGGCTATGCCAGCGGTCTCTCAACGGCCAATTGCCCGGGCGAACCGGAAAACATCCTCCAGGGTGGCCTGCAAGTATTGACTGGCGCTGTGCCGGATCACATCGAAGGGCTGCGGCCGCCGGTTCGTCGTGAAAACGGCGGTAACGCCCAGTTGATAGGCTTCCGATGCATCGCCGTCGATATCGCCGACGATCGCCAGCACCGGGCAGCCCAGCTTCCGGGCTCTTTGGGCAACGCCGGCAACAACCTTGCCGCGCAAGCTCTGCGAGTCGAGACGGCCTTCACCGGTAATGACCAGGTCGGCGCCAGTCGCGAGCCGGTCGAATTCGACGGTATCCAGGACCGCTTCAATACCCATGACCAGACGGGAACCAAAAAAGGCCACCATGCCTGCCCCCATAGCCCCAGCCGCACCGCCGCCGGGCAGATTGTCGACCTGCAGATGCAATGACGCCTGGATCTGTTCCGCCAGATGACGCAAGCCCTGGTCGAGCAGAACCACCTGGTCCGGTCCGGCTCCCTTCTGCGGTCCAAAAACATAGGCTGCACCCGATGGGCCATACATCGGGTTATTAATATCGCACATGGTCACGATTTCTACTTTGGCCAGCCGCGGATCCAAACCGGTCGGGTCAATGGAAGCGATCCTGGCCAGGCTGCCGCCGGTTGGAACAAAGGCTTCGCCCGTGCTGTCGCGGAAAACGACACCCAGGGCAGCGGCGGCGCCACAGCCGCCGTCGTTGGTGCAGCTGCCGCCCAGGCCGATGATTATTTTCCGGCAACCGCGCTCGAGGGCGGCGCCCATCAGCTGGCCAACGCCAAAAGTTGTGCTCAGCAGAGGATTCTCCCGGCCGGCGACTTGCGGCAGACCAGCTGCGGCAGCCATCTCGATGACTGCCGTGTCGCCCTTGATGATGCCATAGAAGGATTCAATATCTTCAAAACACGGACCTTTGCCCATCGTGGTGACCCGTTCGCCGCCCAAGGCGGTCAGGAAACAATCCACACTGCCTTCACCGCCGTCGGCAACCGGCACACTGAGCACTTCGCATGTCGGAAAGATCCGCCCGATGACTGCGCTGGCAATCCGGCAAAATTCAGTCGAAGCAATAGTCCCTTTAAAAGAATCTGGAATGACAACAACTTTCTT
>JAEXPB010000546.1 GCA_023438965.1 Bacillota bacterium
GATCGTGACGGTACCGCTTTCCGTCACACCGACGGTCAGATTACCGGAGGCGACTTTGGTTTCCTTGTAGGTGACGACCGGTTTGCTTTCCTGGGCTGCCATCAAGCGATACAGCACCAGCACGACCATGCTGACCACAAGAAGGCCGGCGCAAAGAATCAAAATGATTTTACGGGTTCTGTTATTGGCTTTCATGCGAGTCCTCCGTTCACTAGCTCAAGATTTCACGTCTGCGGAAGGCAGGATGCAGATATCCCCCTTCGCCAGACCGCTGGCAATCACAATATAGGTACCATTTGATTCGCCGGTTGTGACCGGTGCTTCGACCGACTGGCCATTGACCTGCTTCAGGACATAATCGCCGCTGCTGCCGGTATGGATCGCTTTGACCGGCAGGTACAGCACATCGGAGAGGGTCTCCTTGACAATGCTGACCGTTGCGGCCAAACCGCTGGTCAGGCCGGTCAGATCGCCGTCGATCCGGATCGTTACGGCATAATTGACATCGGATTTGCTGGTTGAGCCGGATGTCGTCGCGATCGAGGTGATAACACCGGTATAGGACCGCCGATTGTTTGCCGAGAAAGTGACCGGGACCTGATCGCCAACTTTGATGCCGGCAATGTCGGTCTGGTCGATCGTGACTTTGAAGGTCATCAGGCTGGCATTGGCATAGGTCGCCACAGCCGTGGATGATGACAAGACATTGTCCGCCGCGTAATTCAAGGCGGTCAAAGCTCCGTCATAACTGGCTTTAATCGTTCCATCCGTCACTTCCGCCTCGAATTTAGCCAATTTGTCTTCAGCCAGGCTGGCAGCATCTTGAGCGGCGGTCAGAGCTTTATCGGCTGACTCGATGGCAATGGCATAGAGCGATTCGGCATTTCTGGCCAGCAACAAACTCGACTGATATGTCTGCTCGGCAGTCAGCGCCTGTTTCTTCTGCGAATTCAGCGCCTGGTCATATTTGATTTGATAGGAAGGGAGATTGCTTTTGGCCTGGGCCAGATCCGCGGTCCAGGTTGTTATGCTCTGCTCCAGCGCGGCGATCTGCTGCTTGACACCATTTACTGCCGAATCGCTGGCGCTGACCGCCGCCTGGGCCTGGGCCAGAGCCGCCTGGGACGCTTGCCAGCCGGGAGCAAGCGTGGCCAGGGCATTTTCGGCAGACACCCTTCCGGCGGTCACATAGGCCAGGAAATCGGCATATTCGCCGCCGGCGCCCAAAGTACTGCTGTGACTGGCGGCATAAGCCCGGGCATAGGCTTCGATGGCCAGGGCCTGGTCAACGGCGGCCTGGGCGGCCGAATAGCCTGCCTTGGCCGCGTCATAGTCGCCCTGGGCCTGGGTCAGGTTTTTCCGGGCTTGCGTCAGCGCCGCCTCGGCGGCGGGCAGCCCGGCTTTCAAGGCAGCACTGTTGCTTTGCGCCGCAGCGATTTGCCCCGGATAGTCGGCAATAACCGACTTGGCGCCATCCCGACTCTCTTTGGCCGTAGCGACCGCATTGCTCAGATTATCCAGCGTCGCCTGATATTGGGACTTGGCCGTGACCGAGAGCGAAAGGTTGGCCAGCCGGTCGGCCTCGGCGGCGACCAGCGCCGAGGCATGGTCCACTTCGGCCTGCGCCAGCTTGACCCGGGCGTCGGATACCGCGCTGGTCAGAGATGTCCGCGCGGCCGTCAGGCTGTCGGCGGTGATTTGCAAAAGCGCTTGCCCCTGCTTGACCGTATTGCCGGTTGCCGCCAGAACTTTTTCAACATCCAGACTGAGACCGCTGATCGCACTGCTGACTGGCTGGGTTACCGAACCCAGGGCGGTCGTGCCGCTGGCTGTAACGCCGAGGATCAGATTGCCGGACTGAACCGTGACAGTCTGCGGCGCAGCCTGGCTGCTCACCGTCAGCAGCGGCCTCAGCAGCACCCAGCCGGCGATCGCACCGGCCGTCAGGATGACCGCTGCCGCAGACAGCCCGACCACCTTCCGACCGGCCTTTTTACGCTGGCCGTTCTTGATTATTTTTTTCCCTGACATTCCCCTGACTCCTTCCTGATGAACCGGATCTGAATCCCGATGTATATGAAAAGAGCATATTGACACTACTGCTCTTCATCTTAACGAATCCATGTGATCGTCAGGTGAATGAAGACTGAAAATCTCCCGCGAGCCGGGCGGGACAGTCCGAAAAAGATCCGAGCGCCCGGCTGCCATGTATGGTAGACTGTTATCATTCACGGGAATTAACCGCAGGGGAGGCTGGCATTTTGGAGCTGATCGACTTGTTCTGGCGCTTTATCGGCTATAGCTTTCTGGGTTGGCTGATGGAGACCACGATTTTCACCGTTGAAGAACGCCGCTGGGTCAACCGCGGTTTTCTCAATGGCCCGGTCTGCCCGATCTACGGCAGCGGCGCCTTGCTGATCCTGCTGATTCTCAAGCCCCTGAGCGCCGATTGGCCGCTTTTGCTGGCTGCAGGCATTGCCTTGACGACGACCCTGGAATACCTGACCAGTTGGGTGATGGAAAAACTCTTCCATGCCCGCTGGTGGGATTACAGCAATTTGCCGTTCAATCTGCATGGCCGGATCACCCTGTTTCATTCATTGACCTGGGGCGCCTTCTGCCTGCTCCTGGTTTACGGCCTGGATCCGCTGGCCGGCCGCCTGCTGGCCGCCATTCCGGAACAGCTGCGGCTGATCGGCGCGGCAATTGCCATGATTGTCCTGCTGATCGATCTGACAGTGACCGTGATCGGCGCGGTGGACCTGAACCGCCAGCTGGCCCGGCTGCATGAGATGGTTCGCCTGATCCGCCAGAAAAATAGCGAGCTCAGCGAGAACATGCAGCAAAGGCTCGCCTATCTGGCCGGCAGCTTCCGAGAGCTCCGCAGGCAGGCCGGGCGGATCAGCGCGGTGCAGCGCCGTCTGCTCGACGCTTTCCCCCGGCTGCAGTCGATTCATTATCCAGAGACCCTGACGAAGCTCCGCCGCTGGCTGAAAAGGTCGCGGATGCCCCGCATCTGGCCGCTGGCAGACATCACGCTGCTGAATAACCAGACATCGCTGCTGCGCCGGCGGCTTGCCGACGCAGGGAAACCGGCGCCGGCCCGACCGCGCCAAAAACCCGGGCAGAGCCAGAACCCTGAACAGCCGGGCCGGGACCGGACCGGGCCGCAGCTGTAAGCCCGCATAATTCGGGAGAGATTCAGGCTTCCTGCAGTTTATCCAGTTTGAGGCGGAATTGCCGCGGCGACATTTGCTTGATCTTGCGGAATTGACTGATAAAGTAGCTGGCGCTGGAAAAACCGGTTTCCATGGCGATTTCCGTTATGGTCCGGTCGGTCGCCATGAGCAGCTTCTCCGCTTCGACGATGCGGATGTAATTCAAATAAGCCGTGAAGCTCATGCCGATGGTCGACTTGAAATAGCGGGAGAAATAACTATAGCTCATGTTGCAGCGCCGGGCCATCTCTTCGGCAGTCAGGTTCTGCATATAGGACTTGTCCATGTGCTCGAAAACGGCCTGCAGCCGTTCCATATCCTTGTCGTGCAGGCTGTAGCCTGTCTCGATCTGCAGCCCCTTGGCGTGCCAGCTGCGCAGCACCCAGAGGAAAATCTGGCAAATGCGGGTCCGCACCGCCAGCTCATAGCCATAGGTTTTTTCTTTGAATTCGCGGACCGCGTCCAGGATCAGACCGGGCAGCTGGGTGTCGGCGATCTCCTCGCGGGTAAACACCTTCTGCGGCGATTGCTTGGCCATCGTGAACGGCAGCACGTAACGCGACTCGAAGACCGACCGTGCAGCCGTGTAGAGGATTTCCTGATCGAAATTGATGACACA
Source organism: Bacillota bacterium (assembly GCA_023438965.1). Classification (GTDB taxonomy): domain Bacteria; phylum Bacillota; class Clostridia; order Saccharofermentanales; family UBA5734; genus UBA8949. The sequence continues at coordinate 3,838 of JAEXPB010000546.1, forward strand.
GTATTGGGTCTGCAGATCACCCCAAACCGCGTGGACTTCACGGGCGCTGATCAGGACCATATCGCCGGTCTGTGCTTCGTAGGCATGGCCGTTCAAAAAAATTCGTGCGCTGCCGCGGGTGATATACAGCATCTCGATCCGATAATGCCAGTGGGCCGAGCACATCTGCGGAATGCCGTGATTAGATTGCAGATTGCACATGAAAGGATAATAGGTGCGCCCCTTGACGGGCTTGATATCTTCATAATAGGGTTCGTCCATGGCATCCTCCGGACCAGAAAACGTATGATTGCCGATGGGTCATCTGGAAGGATTATATACCAGACGGCTGGAATTGCCTAGACCGCAGGCCTGCAGGACAAAAATTTGATACTTTCCGGCATCATGCGGCTATATGT
>JAEXPB010000037.1 GCA_023438965.1 Bacillota bacterium
GCACGCCTTCAATCAGCGTATACGTATAAGAAGTCTGCGGATTGACTGATAAGAGTCGCTCGACAATCGTCCGGCCGCCAGATGACACCGCCCGCGTATATCCCACTTGATGATTGTCAGGGTCTCCCGGGGTGATCATTTCGGTGCGGTAATGACCGACCGGTTTAGTAAAATCGGCTGTATTCCACACTACGGACAGCGGTGCTTTGATTACTCTTTCCAGATGAAATCTATTCATGCTGCACCTCCGATATTGATTAAGACATAGTGCGTACACACAAATTATAACATCATTATGCTATGGATATCTGGTCGATTCAGGATATACTACATTTATTAATGAAAGGTTTTGATCGAAAAGCATGTTGAGTTACAAATTGGAAACCCATTGCCACACCCGCGAAGTCAGCATTTGCAGCCACCTGGCCGTGCAGGACCTGGTTGCCCAATACCGGCGGGCCGGTTATGCCGGGCTGGTGATTACTGATCATCTGAATCAGCCATCTTGGGCCGGTTTCGAATCCCTGGCCTGGCCAGAGAAGGTTACCCGTTTCTTGTCCGGATATCGTCAGGCCTGCCAGGCCGCCCAAGGGCAACTGGCGATCCTGCTGGGCATGGAATTGCACTTTTATGAAAACGAAAATGATTACCTGATTTACGGGCTGACTGAGGATCTCCTCTACCGGTCGCCGGTCGATTACCGGCAGATGGGTTTAACCGCCTTTCAAAAATACGCCCGCAGCAATGGCCTGCTGATCTACCAGGCCCATCCCTTCCGCCGCGGTATGACCATTGTCGACCCCAATCTCCTGGATGGCCTGGAAATATACAACAGCCATCCCCGCCATGATTCGCGGAATGAAATCGCCGAACAATGGGCCGTACGCTTCAATCTGGCGCCGATTGGCGGCTCGGATTGCCATCAAAGCCAAGATGTCGCCGGCAGCGGCATCCTGATCAACCGGGCTATTCAGGATATGTCCGAACTGATGCAGATTTTACAAGCACGCGAGTATGCTATCCTGTATAATCAGAAGTAAAAGACGGCCAGCGATCGCGGCGAGGTAATGTATGGCTGAATATCGTGTTTACCGTTCCCGTTGGGCTATCCTTCTGCTGATTGTTCCGATTATCGTAGCCAGCGAAATCTTCTGGCTGACCTTTGCGCCGGTCGCCAGCGAGGCCATGGCCTTTTTCCGGACCTCCGGCCTGGGCGTCGATCTCTTCTCGATGAGCTACATGATCATGTATATCCTGTTGACCATCCCGGCCAGCTGGGTCATCGAACGTTACGGCTTCCGGGTCTCGCTCGTGATCGGCAGCTTGCTGACGGTTGTTTTCGGCGCAGCCCGGTTCATGGCAGCCGGGAATTATCCGCTGGCCCTGGCGGCTCAATTTCTGGTGGCTGCCGGACAGCCCTTCCTCGTCAATGTGTCCACCAAAGTGCCGGCCAACTGGTTCCCGGTCCGGGAGCGTTCGACTGCCTCCGGCATCCTGGTCATGGCCCAGTACATTGGCTTCATCATTCCGATGGCCGTTTCGCCGCTGCTGGTCGAGCAAGCCGGCATCAAAGCCATGCTGGGGATCTATGCCCTGGCCGCCCTGGTTGCCGGCTTCCTGGCGATTTGCTTCACGAAAGAAAAGCCGCCGGTCCCGCCGGGCGCGCCCGAGCCGGTCGAGTCGATGAGCTGGCAAGCCATCCGATCGCTCTTGAATAATCGTAATTTTATTCTGGTTCTGGCCATCAGCTTCATCACGATGGGACTATTTAATACCCTGATGACCAAGATCGAACCGATTTTCCAGCCGCGCGGCTTTACCGCCGCCGAATCGGGCATCATCGGCGCGGTTCTGGTGGTCAGCGGCATTGCCGGCGCGGTCGTCCTCCCGCTCCTGTCCGATCGCACCCGGCTACGCTTGCCCTATTTCCTGGTTGGCATCGCCCTGATCGGCCTGCTTTGCGCCGGTTTAACTTATCTGGGCAGCTACGGACTCTTGCTTCTGATCGGCGGTCTGCTGGGCTTCATCATCATGGGACTGGCGCCGATCCTCTTCCAGCATGGCGCCGAAGTGGCCTATCCAGTGCAGGAAGGCGCTTCCTTTGGCCTGATCATGTTGATGGGGCAGATATCCGGCGTCTTGTTCATTTATATCTTTGAAAAGCTCCAGGTTCTGACTGCCTCCGTCGAATGGCCGATGATCGGGCTGATCGTGCTGGCGGTGCTGCAGATCCCGCTCGCTGCGGTGATGAAGGATTCCGCCGTATTCCGTAAGCTGAAGGGGCATTTATGATGCACTAAAATCGCTGTCAAACATCAAGCCAAACAAAACAGGAGGAACGATAAATGGAACAGACAAGCCCTGTGAACCATGTCCCCAGCTTACTTCCACCCGGCAAACAATGGCAGCTGATCTGGCATGACGAATTTGACGGTGACACCCTCGACCGCTCAAAATGGGACTTCCGGCTGCATCTGATGCAGCAGCGCTACGCCACCTTCACCGATGAATGCGCAACCCTGGACGGTCATGGCAACCTGCTGCTCAGCCTGGTCGAAAAGGACGGTCAATTCTACACCTCGCAATTGCAGACCGGATCCAATTATCTCGACCGCGGCGGTGCGAAATTCGGCAAATTTACCTGGCCGGTGGCCAAAATCGCCCAGCCCAAGTTCATGCACAAATATGGCTACTACGAGATCCGCTGCAAGCTGAAAACCCAACTCGGCTGGTGGGCCGCCTTTTGGCTGCAGTCGCCGATTATCGGTTCGTCCCTCGATCCGGCCAAGGCCGGCGTCGAAGTCAATATCATGGAAAACTTCACCCACAACGGCGTCATGTCCCACAGCAACAATTGGAATGGCTACGGTGAAGACATGCAAGGCGTGAATTCCGGCGACCTTCAGCTGGCCGAAACGCCGGATGGCTATCATGTTTTCGGTCTGGACTGGAGCCCGGCCGGGTATGTCTTCTACATCGACGGCCAGGAATCCTGGCGGGTGGAGAGTCCGGTATCCGACATCGAGCAATTCGTCCTGATTTCGACGGAGTGCTTTGGCTACCGGGATGGCGACCAGCCCTCACCCCAGCTGCGCGAA
>JAEXPB010000067.1 GCA_023438965.1 Bacillota bacterium
GACCAGAACGCCGTGCGCGGGTCGTCCGACGCCAGACCCTGCCGGACTGCCTCCGGCTGCTCCAGCAGGGGGACGCGCAGCCAGCGCCGGCCGTCCTTAACCTGAAGATTGGCCAGGACAACATCGTCCTCATGATTCAGGCAGCCGGATAATTGCAGCTGCCGGGCCAGATCCGCGTAGGGAACAGCCTGCGCCGGCCGGTGCTGCCGGATCGCCAGGACAGCCAGGACAGCGGCGGCTTCACCGCATTTTTCGATGTCCTTCTTCATCCGGGCGGAAGCGGCCAGGTCATGATCGATGCCAATGCCCTTGCCGGCGACGAGGAGACCCTCCATTCCCCGGGGAATCAGCGCGCCGGCCGGGATGCCGACCGAAAAGCCGAAATCAAACAATTCGCAGATCAGGTGCCAGTTCTGCAGCGCCTCGCTCTCGGCCACAATATCCCGCCGGACCAGGTCCAGGGGCGAGAAGGCGTAGAACAAAGGCTCCGCGGTCCGCTGACCCGCCATCAGGCCGGCGAAGGTCAAGTTCACTTCGGCTTCGATGTTATAGGTTTCCCGGACTCCCAGGATCGCGCCCTCGAAGATCATCCGGTCCTGGCCGTCGTACCGCTTCTGCAAATAATACGGACCGGCCGTCAGGGACAGGATCTTGTCCGATAAGGCCGCGGCGTCGAAAACATCGACCGGACTGGACATCAGCCAGCCACCGCGGACATAACCGTTCTGCAAATGCCCCATGGCTTTGGAGAGCATTGGCCTTTGTCCATCCCAGGCGCGGCCGTATTTAAGAGTGCAGCCGGCCAGACGGCAGATCGCCGCTTCACCGGTGCAGTCGATCAGCATGGTGCAGCGGATCATGGTTGATTGGCCGTGCCGCAGCAGGCGGGCGCCCAGGACCTTGTTTTTTTCCATGAACAGTCCGGTCACAACCGTCTCATAGCGGATGTCGCAGCCGGCGCGACAGGCTGATTGCTCCAGGACCTGGCTTTTGACGGAGCCCGGCTGGCTATTTTCCTTGATATTCATGTCCGCATGAACATAGCCTTGCTCCTGCAAGCCGAGGCATTCCTGATTCACGGCTTCGTAGCGTCCGCCGGGTGATCCGTAGTAGTAATCCCAGACACATCCGAGCGTACCGGCGCCGCCCATGCCGGTGGTCCGCTCGACGCCCGTCGTGCGCAGGCCGGACTCGGCGGTGACGATGGCGGCGATGGCGCCGGCAGTTCCCAAACCGACGACCAGAATGTCGGTTTCCTGATCAAAGGGGCAGTCGATTTCTGAAGGGGCTTCTGTTGCAGCCAAACGGCCTTCGATTAGTCGGTATTCAAGCATCGGGCGCCTCCGGCGAATGCACTGAGCAAATCCTGGTAACTGGCCGACGGGTGCCAGCGCCAGCGGGCGTGAACGGCTAGATCAACGTGATCGGCCGGTTCGATCTGGAAATCAACCGCCCATTCGGTGGCGATCGCCGCGATCGCACAGCCATCCGGCAGCCGGGAACGGCATTCCTGCCAGCAGGCATTCAAGCGGGCTCGCGCCGCGACCCAGCCATCGGCAGCATCGAGTGCCACTTTCAAGACAAATTCATCGGCAAAACGTCCTTGCAGGATCTGTCCACCGGTCGGGCAGCAACTGGTCAACACGGCTCCAGCCGGTACGGCCAAAGCGGCGCACAGGCTTTTCTGGATCGGCGGCCGTTGGGAAGGATCCAGGAAATACCCGTCGCTGGTCGTGTCGATGATCTGGCCGGCATGCACGGTTGTATAGCCATCGGCATTGTAGAGAACCACTTCGTAGCCTTCGTCGCGGGGCGAGATGGCCACGACCTCGGTCAGCAGCAGGACACCGGCACCGCTGTTCCGGAGGCGATTGGCGAGAACGCCGGCGATGCGCTGGGCATGAACCTCGCCGGCATCGTTCAGTAAATTGCGCCGGAACAATTCGTCCCGGAAATCCAGCGCGAGCGGCTGGCGGACCAGATCCGGCCGGCAGCGCTTGATATTCAGGCTGCCGAGATAATCCGTGCCGAACAGCATCGACCGCTCGACGACCAGGGTGTCGGCCGGCCGGCTCAGGGCCAGCGCCGTTCCCGCCATGGTGGCGCCCAGAACCAAGATTGGTGCGTGCTTCATGATCATTCTCCCGGCCATCGGCCATGGCTAATTTCTCAGTACAACTATCCCAGTGCCGGCAGGCTCTGGGCGATCCGCAGCGGTTCGCCGCCGCTGCAGACCGCGTCAACGGGCTTGGCCGCCGCGGGGAGAAACCAGCTCTGGCCCTGCCGGACCGGCAGTTCCAGCTGGCCGCTGACCAAGGCGCCGCTGCCGGACAAGACAGTCAGAATGGAGAAACCATCCGATTGAATGTCGGCCGCCCGTGTCCGGACAGTCAGCAAATCCAGACCGAAATAGGGCACTTGCCGGCGGTCGATCAACCGGGTTCGCGCAAAGCCGGAATCCTGGCTGACGATTTGCGGCTGCAGTTGCCAGCGGGTCAGGGTGTCCGGCAGGGAAAGACCGTCATAGTGAAAACAGTCGAACAGGCCGGCCAGGCCAACGCCCAGGCTGCATTCCCCGTCGGTCAGCCAGCGGCCGTCGATTGTGCGCTTTTCGGTTCGGAGCGTGAGGTCGGTCGGTTCCTGGATTTCGAGCAGCAGGCAGCCGGCACCGATGGCATGGGGTACGCCGCCGTCGACCAGATAGACTTGGCCGGCCTCGACCGGGATCCGGTGCAGGGCATCCAGCATGCCGGGCACATCCTGCCGGGCATAGAGCCCCTCCCAGTGCGCCCGGGTGACGCCTGGGCGGAAGCCCAGGCAGATGTGGGGCGCCTGGCCGTCAATCGATCTGCCGCCCAGGATATACCAGGCTTCGGTTTTGCCGAATGGGGAATGGAAGAGCGAGCGGGCCTTCTCCCGGTCCGGATGGACCTGGATGCTCAGACGGCAGGCTGCGTCGAGGATCTTGACCAGCACCGGGATACCGGTCGTACCGGCTGCCCCGCCGCCCAGCATGCCGGTCGGATCGGCCTGAACCAGTTCGTGCAGCCAGGCGGTCCGGCCGTCCGGTGCAGCGACCTGGTTGTAACCTTCATGGATCAAGGACTCGCGGCCGGGATTCCGGGCATGGACAGTCGAACCGATCCATTCTTCCGGGAAATGATCGTCAACTTCCGGCTGCCGGCCCTGCCAGCCATCGATCAGGCGACCGCCCAGATAGGAGCGCCAAACGCGCTCCGAACGGATCTGCAGGGGATAATGCCAGGTACTCATTTGCCCACCTCACTACAAAAAGGAGCCGGCTGACGATACCAGCGGCTCCTTGCGGTCGGGAACCCGAAGGATCATTCAATGCCCATTTTCTTAAGATTAGTATAACTGAGTTGAACGGCCGCGAAAACATCGCCGTCAACCTGGTCCTGCTCAATGACAAAACGCTCGATGCCGATTTCACGGGCGGTCTTCAAGATGCCGGGCCAGTTCAGGTTGCCGGTTCCGACAGAGGCGAAATGGCTGGGCACCTGCTCGATGACGCCGGTGAGCATTTTGATCGCGTAGTCTTTGACATGCATGTAGCGGGCGCGGCCCTGGAAGCGGCGGAGGAAGTCGGAAGGCTCGGTGCCGGCCGAGGTCAGCCAGAAGACGTCCGGCTGGAACAGGACCAGTGCGGGATCGGTTTCGTTGAGCAGGATGTCGATGCCGCGCACATCGCCGAAATTGATGAATTCAAAGGCATGGAAATGATACATGTAGCTGAGGCCGATGGCTTTGAGGGCTTGGGCCTGACGCTCGAGATCGGCGGCGAACTGACGGTAGCCGGCGGCCGAACCGCGCAGCTCGGCCGGGATCGAGTCGGTACGGACGACTGTGGTGCCCAGGATGGCGGCTTCGGCGGCGATTCGGTCCAGGCTGTCCAGGACTTTGGTTGTCGGGCAGAAGACCGAGTCAGCCTGCATGCCGCGGGTCTTCAGCTCGGCGGCCATTTCGGCGCAGGTCATGAAGGATGGCACGGAAATCTGGACATTCTCGATACCGATCGCGGCCAGGCGGTCGAGGGTCTGCAGGAAACCGGCCTTATCCTTGGTAAAATCGCGCATGGTGTACATTTGTAAAGCAATCTGGCTCATGATGGTTCTCCTTTTAAAATATGTGAACGGGTTGCAGCGGCGACCTGCGCCGGTCTCAGGGTTCGATCTGCATCGCGCGCAGGGCCTGGAAGCTCTGGCCGATCTCAACGAAGGGATCGCCGATGCAGTCGTCCTGCTCGACGACATAAAGCTCGACACCGATGTCGCGGCAGGTCTGGACGATGCCGGACCAGTTCAGATTGCCGGCGCCGACCGGCACGGTGCGCCGCGGCACGCCTTTATCCAGCCCTTCACCGGGGATGATGCCATACCCTTGCATGTGGACATAAAGGCAGCGGCCCTGGAAAGCGAAGAGCGCCCGTGACGGCTCCAGACCGGCGGCGGCAATGTGATGGACATCCGGCTGGAACAGCACGCAAGCCGGATCGGTCTGGCGAAGCAGGATATCCATGCCGGTCCCATGTGCGAAATTGGTATACTCGATGGCATGGTTGTGATACATGAATTTCAGACCAGCGTCGCGGAGAAGGAAACCGGCTCGCTGCAGGATGACGGCATATTCCCGGAAACCGTCGGCGGTTGCGGTGAAGGCATACGGGATGCCGTCGGTGCGGATGACATCGGTGCCCAGGATATCGGCGGTGCGGACGATCTCCGCCAGCTTCTCCGGTACGGTGGCTGTTGGCGCCATGACCGAGTCGGCCCGCAGGCCATTCGCATCGAGGAGCGACTTCAATTCGGCAGCGGTCAGCCAGGCCGGGATGCTGATCTGGACGGTCCGATAGCCGATTGCGGCGACTTTGGCCAACGTGGCGGCCAAGTCGGCGCGGGTTTTGGTATAGTCGCGCAAGGTGTACATTTGGATGCTGATGCCCATTTCCATTTACCTCTTTTTATTGACGATATGTCTTACAGGTCGAGGACCAGTTCCGGATACTCGGTATAGCCGGGCTCCAGCGGTTTGGCCCGCTCGCAGGTGGTGGTCATCCGGTAAATCCGGTCGGTTTCACCGCTGCCGATCATGCCCAGGGCGGCTTCCAGGGTGTGGATGGCGGTTGCACCGCTGCAGCGCGGCTGGCGCTCGTTGCGGATCGCATAAGCCAGGTCGGCGGCGCCGAGGCCGCGCACATTGGTGGTAAAGGCATGGGTCAGCGGCAGAGCGAGCTCGCCGGCGTTCTTGGTCTCCATCAGGACCGGCCCGCCAAAGGTATTCGGATCGTTGAGGGTCAGGCGGCCGTTCGTGCCGTGGATGATAAAGCTGTTGGTGACATTGATCGATTCGGAAGAAGTCAGGAAGGGGCAGATGACGCCATTCCGGAATTCGATTACACCGGCGGTGTTGTTGGGTGTTTCGATGGTCATGACCTTGCCGTATTCAGGGTTGCCGGGATGGCCATATGTCCGCGCCGCGGCGTCGCGGGTCTGTGAAAAGCCGCTGACCCGGCTGATCGGACCGAGCAGGTTGACCAGGGCAGTCAGGTAATAGCAGCCGACATCGAAAATGATGCCGCCGCCGGGATTGAAGGCGAAGCGCTTCTCCGGGTCCTGGCGGAACCGCTCGTGGTGGTAGCCGCGGACCAGAATCGCCTGCGCCGCCACCGGCGTGCCGATCAGGCCGGCATCGAGAATGGCGCGGGCGGTCTGCAAGCCGGCACCGAGGAAGGTGTCCGGCGCGCAGCAAAAATAGAGGTTCTTTTCGGCAGCGATGGCCAGCAGCTCGCGTGCTTCGGCCAAGGTGACGGACATCATCTTTTCGCTGTAGACATGCTTGCCGGCCAGCAGGGCAGCCTTGGAAACCGGATAATGCGACTGGTGGTAGGTGGTGTTGATAACCAGCTCAATCGAGGGATCGGTTAGGATCTCTTCGTTGGTCATCTGGCGGATGCCGTATTTCTCGGCCTGGGCGGCGCTGCGTTCCGGCTTGATGTCCGAGCAGCCGACGACGTCGAGCACATTGAAGTTCTTGCAGATATTGTCGAGGTAGGTGGTGCTGATCATGCCGCAGCCAATCAAAGCGGTGCGGACTTTCTGGAAATTCTTCATAAGTCATCTCTCCTGTGCGCTGAAATGATCTGTAAGGGGCGTCGTACGACAGATCAGGAACCGGTTCGCTTTTCATTATAGGTTGGCGGCCAGGGGCATTCCATGCAGAGAATGATGCGAAATCCGGACATTTCAACCAAAATGCTTACGGCCAGGTTAAGCTGTCATTCAGGAACTTGCCAGCGGTACGGCCTGATGGTAGGATAATTGCATCAGAAAGGCGGTGTTGGGATGCGTATAGTGGATTTTGCCGATCTGTACAAAATGGACTATTCGATCGTGCGAATCGTCCCCTGCTACCACAAATGGTATGACCAGAATAGCTGGACAACGCCGGAAGGCGGCCGTCCCAACAGCGGCCTGATGTTTTTTGCCGACTGCGAAACAGAATACCTGATCAAAGACCGGCCGCTCTTCCGGGCGCACCGCGGCGAGATCTCCTATGTGCCGCAGAAGGGTGTCTACTCCTGCCGTTTCCTCAACTGCGGCACTGCAGTGCGCAGCAATGAATACCTAATCAATTTTGAATTGTTCGACGCCGACAACCAGCCGTTTACACTGGCCGGCAGCGTCCGGGTGATCCATCCGCGCGACAGCGCCTGGTACCTGAAGCAATTCGAGGAGATCCTGCTGCTGTTCCATCAGAGCGCGGCGCCGATCAGCCGGATCAAGGCCCTGCTCTTCAACCTGCTGACCGACCTGTCGCTGGAGCTGCGCAAAGAACACTTTGCGATCGGCCGTTTCGCCGGCATTTCCAAAGGCATCCTGCATCTGGAACAGCATTACGCCGCGGAGATCAACATCGGTGATCTGGCGGCAATGTGCCATACCAGCGAAACGAGCTTCCGCCGGCTTTTCAAGCAATATGCCGGCATGTCGCCGCTGGCGTATGCGAATTGGCTGCGCATGAGCAAGGCCCGGTTGCTGCTGGAAAGCGGCGCAATGTCGGTTAGTGAGGTGGCCGCATCGCTCGGGTATGACGACCCTTCCTATTTCAGCCGGCTGTTCAAGCACAAGACCGGCCAGCTGCCCAAGGATATGCTGCGGGTTAAGTAAGCCAGGCGATCAGACCGCCGCGGATGTCGGACCGTCCAGACGGTTGGCTGTCCGGTAATCGTTTGGGATACAAAAAAGGAGGACTGGTATGACCGGTCCTCCCTTGCCCTTTGGAAAACAAATGCTTATCCCTTGACCGAGCCGATCATGACGCCTTTTTCGAAGAATTTCTGCAAGAAGGGATAGATCAGCATCATCGGCACGGTCGAAGCGACAATCACGCAGTATTTGATCAAGTCGAGTGATTTCTGGACTTTCAGCAACTCGGCGATGGCTTCGGCGTCGAGATCGCCGCTCATCAAGGCCGTCGTGGTCAGCTGGCTCTGGACCAGGATTTCGCGCAGGAACAGCTGGAGCGGGAATTTGGCGCGGTCGTTCAGGTAGATCATCGCGCCGAAGTACGAATTCCAGTGACCGACGCCATAGTAGAGCATCATGACCACGATGATCGGTTTGGCCAGCGGCAAGATGATTTTCAGGAAGATCCGGAAATCATTGCAGCCGTCGATCCGGGCCGCTTCCTGCAATTCTTTGGAAATCGAGGCGAAAAAGGTCCGGCAGACGATCAGGTTATAGGTCGACAGCAGGCCGCCGACCAGCATGACCGTTCGCGTATCGAGCAGGCCGAGTGACTTGATGTTCAGGTAAGCCGGAACCAGCCCGCCGCTGAAATACATCGTGATGATGAACATGGCCATGAAATAGCCGCGGCCGGGCAGGTCCTTGCGCGCCAGGGAATAGGCGCAGGGCAGCGTGACCAGGAGATTGAGGAAGGTGCCGGCAAAGGTGTAGAAAATCGTGTTGGCGTAGCCGGTCCAGATCTCGCGGTAGCGGAAGATGTATTCATAACCGCCGATATTGAAGCCGATGGGCAGGAGAATCATCTTGCCGGTCGTCACGGCATTGGCATCGCTGACGGATGCACTGAGCACATAGATCAGCGGATAGATCGTCACGATGAAAATGATCGCCAGAATGGCATAAATGA
>JAEXPB010000106.1 GCA_023438965.1 Bacillota bacterium
CGCGATGATGAAAGCCGTGCGGCCTTTCATCAGCCGGTCCATGGCTTTCTGGATCAGGACCTCCGTGCGGGTGTCGACGGAACTGGTCGCCTCGTCAAGGATCAAGATCCTGGGATCGGCCAGGAAGGCGCGCGCGATGGTCAGCAGCTGCTTCTGACCTTGGGAAATGTTGCTGGCCTCTTCGTTGAGCACCATGTCATAGCCATGCGGCAGCGTGTGGATGAAGTGGTCGGCATATGCCGCCCGGGCGGCGGCCTGGATCTGGTCATCCGTGGCGTCCAGGCAGCCGTAGCGGATATTGTCCCGGATCGTGCCGTTGAAGAGCCAGGTATCCTGGAGCACCATGCCGAACAGGCTGCGCAGGTCCGAACGGGTGAAGTCGCGGATATCGGTGCCGTCGATCCGGATGGCGCCGCCGTTGACATCATAGAAACGCATCAGCAGCTTGACCATCGTTGTCTTGCCGGCACCGGTCGGCCCGACTATGGCGATGCGTTGGCCGGGCTGGATATCGACGGTGAAATCCCTGATGATGGTCTTGTCCGCCAGATAGCCGAACCGGACATGGTCGAAGCTGACCTGGCCGGTGATGCCGGCGACGGATGCCGGTGCCGCGGCTTCCGGCACTTCTTCGGTTTCCTCCAGGAATTCGAATACCCGTTCGGAAGCGGCCAGCGTCGACTGCATGACATTGGCGATGTTCGCCAGCTGGGCTACCGGCTGGGTGAAGGTGCGCACATATTGAATGAAGGCCTGGATGTCGCCGACCGCGATGGCCTTCCGGATCGCCAGCCAGCCGCCGAGGATGCAGACCGCCACATATCCGATGTTGCCGATAAAGGTCATCATCGGCATCATCATGCCGGACAGGAACTGCGATTTCCAGGCGGTGGCATAGAGCTGGCCGTTCAGCTCGTTAAACGTGCGGATCGATTTATCTTCGCCGTTATAGGCTTTCATCACCATATGACCGCCGTACATCTCCTCGACATGGCCGTTAACCTGACCGAGGATTTTCTGCTGCCGGGAGAAGAACTTCTGCGAATGCTTGATGACGGTCATGATCAGGAGCATGGAAACCGGCATGATCAGCAGGGCGACCAGCGTCATCAACCAGCTGATCGACAGCATCATCACCAGGGCGCCGATAATGGTCGTCAGCGAGGAGACCATCTGGGACAAGCTCTGGTTCAACGTATTGCTGACCATGTCGACGTCGTTGGTCACGCGGGACAGAACATCGCCATGGGATTGGCGGTCAAAATAACCCAGCGGCAGGCGGTTGATTTTGGCGGAAATTTCCCGGCGGAACCGGTAGCTGATCTGCATGGCCACGCCGGACATGATGAAGCCCTGAATATAGCTGAAGACTGAACTGATGACGTACAGGAAAATCAGCCAGAGGATGATGTTGCCGATATAGGCAAAATCAATCGCCGCGCCGGCGACGTTCATTAATTTGCCGACCGCGCCTTCGAACAGGCGGGTGATCGCCTTGCTCAGGACTTTAGGCCCGACAATCATGAAAACCGTGCTGGCGATCGAGAAGACCAGCACGATGATCACGGACCAGCGGAACGGCCGGAGGAAGGCCAGCAGCTTTCGGAAAGTGCCCTTGACGTCCTTGGCCTTTTCAGCGGGCATCATACCGGGAGGGCCGCCCATGCCAAAACCGCCGGGACGGCGCCCCGGCTGCTTCGCCGCTTGGGCCGGCGCGTCAGCGGACTTAATGCCTTGGATTCTCTTATGTTCAGCGCTCATAATGCCAACTCCTCTTCTGTCATCTGCGAGGTTGCGATCTCCTGGTAGACCGGACAGCCGGCCAGCAGCTCCTCATGCGTGCCGATGCCGACAATGCGCCCATTATCCAGGACGATGATCTGATCGGCATGTCGGATCGTACCGATCCGCTGGGCAACGATCAGGACGGTCGCCTGGCCGGTCTGCTGCCGGAGGGCCCGGCGCAGGGCGGCATCTGTTTTATAGTCCAGGGCGGAGAAGGTGTCGTCAAAAATGTAGATGTCCGGCTGTTTGACCAGCGCGCGGGCTATCGCCAGGCGCTGCTTCTGGCCGCCGGAGACGTTGGTGCCGCCCTGAGCGATCGGCGTGGCGAAGCCGTCTTCGCTGGCTTCGATGAAATCCAGCGCCTGGGCGGTCTGGGCGGCCTGGCGGATTTCGTCGTCACCGGCCGCGTCCTGGCCATATTGGATGTTGCTGTGAATTGTGCCGGTAAAGAGCACGCCTTTTTGCGGCACATAGCCTATCCGCTGCCGCAGCGCCTGTTGGCTGACCGAACGGATATCGATGCCGTCGATCAGGACCTGGCCGGCTGTGGCATCATAAAACCGGGGATCAGGTTGACCAGCGTCGACTTGCCGCAGCCCGTGCTGCCGATGAAAGCCGTGGTCTGGCCCGGCCGGGCAGTGAAGCTGATATCGCAGAGCACATCGTCTTCGGCATTGGGATAGCGGAAGGCGCCCGAACGGAATTCGATCCGGCCGGCTCTGCCGGCCGGGAAAACTGCCGGCTGGGCGGGATCCACGATCACCGGCCGGACAGCCAGCACTTCGGCGACCCGCTGTCCGGAAACACTGGCCCGGGGCAGCATGATGAAGACCATGGACACCATCAGGAAAGCCATGATGATCTGCATCGTATATTGGATATAGGCCATGATGTCGCCGACTTGCATGTTGCCGCTGTCGACCTGGTTGGCGCCGACCCAGACAATCAGCAGGGAAACGCCGTTCATGATCAGCATCATGACCGGCATCAGCACAACCATGACCCGGCTGATGAACAAGTTGATCCGGGTCAGGTCCTGGTTGGCCTGATCAAATTTTTTCTCCTGGTGCTGCTGCGTGTTGAAAGCCCGGACAACCATCAGCCCGGACAGGATTTCGCGGGTGACCAGATTCAGGCGGTCGACCAGCTTCTGGATTGCCTTGAACCGGGGG
>JAEXPB010000143.1 GCA_023438965.1 Bacillota bacterium
GCACCGAGGGCGCCCTGACCGGATCCGAAGATGCCCAGTACTCGGAAGGCAAATTCCTGCAGGTCAAGAAAATTATTGAACGATTCCAAGGCCGCACTGATTTTGCCGACCTGGACCGGCGCTGGACGGAAAAAGTGACCGATGTCCGCAATTGGTTCCTGTTTGCCGCGAGCGAACGCTGGCGGGAGGATAATACCGAGTATGAACACTATACCGACTCCAGCGGCAAATCCGGCGGCCAGAAGGAGAAACTGGCCTATACGGTACTGGCAGCCAGCCTGGCCTATCAGTTCGGCCTTGAATGGGGCGCGGTGCATTCCCGGTCGTTCCGTTTTGTCGTGATCGACGAGGCGTTCGGACGCGGCTCCGATGATTCGGCCCAGTATGGCTTGCAGTTATTTGCCCAGCTCAATCTCCAGCTGCTAATCGTTACGCCGCTGCAGAAAATCCATATCATTGAGCCCTTTGTCGCCAATGTCGGCTTCGTCCACAATGAGGATGGCAGCAGTTCGGTTCTGCGCAATCTCAGTATCCAAGAATATCGCGCAGAAAAGCAGAGACTGTCATGATGAACCAAGCAGACGGAGCAGACCGACCGAAGCAGGCAACCGCAAGGAAAACAGAGGTTGCCGGCCATAAACCGGACTGGACCACTGCTGATGATATCAAAGCTCAGGTGCAGAAGCTCTGGGACCGGGGTCTGATTCTGGGCGCCATGGCCGGCGGCGAATCGGTTTTCCCGCTGCGCCTGCCGCTCAAAGGCCCAGCGTCCCGGGAGCTGAGCGAGCGGTTTGCCGAAGTTCGCGCCTGGATAGCCCAACTAGCCGGGGCTGCTGGAGATTTTCGTCTGGAATGGCGCCAAGTCAACCATCGCGTGCTGGGTACCAATAATATACCCGCAGCCATCTGGATCGATCAGCCCAATGACGCGTTGAATCTGATCGGTCAGCGCAAAGCCGCGGACCAGTTCGCCGTCCTGGTGGCGCAAACCCGCCAAGAACAGCCGGGTTTGCTGCCCTGGTTAATCAAGCGGCCCCTGCGCGCCAGTGAGCTGACCCAAGAGTGGCCACTGTTGCTGACGATCGTCGGCTGGATGATCAAAAATCCGCGGCCGATGATCTACCTGCGCCAGATCGATTTACCGGGCGTCCACACCAAGCTGATCGAAGCACATCGCGGCGTGCTGGCCGAACTCTTCGACCTGGTCTTGCCGGCGGAGCAGATCGACGAGACTGCCACGGGCCTCGGCGGCTTCTGCCGCCGCTACGGCTTCCGGGACAAACCAGCCCGCGTGCGTTTTCGCCTGCTCGATCCGAATCTTCGTTTGCTGCAGGCTGGAACCGACCAGGACATAACCGTGACGGAAGCGGCCTTTGCCGCCATGGAACTGCCGGTCAGCAAGGTGTTCATCACGGAAAACGAAATCAACTTCTTAACTTTCCCCGCTGTTTCGGACGCCCTCCTGATCTTCGGGTCCGGTTATGGTTTTGACCATCTCGCGACAGCAACCTGGCTGCAGCAAAAAGCCATCTTCTATTGGGGGGACATCGACACGCACGGCTTTGCCATCCTCAACCAACTACGCCGGCTTTATCCCCATACCCGATCAATCTTGATGGACCAGGCGACCTTCATGGCGCACCAAATCTTTTGGGGTACGGAAGATCAACCGGAGACCGGCAACCTGACCGGCTTGAGCGACGAAGAAGCCCGACTTTACAATCTGCTGCGTGATAACATCCTGGGGAAAAAGCTCCGCCTTGAGCAGGAGAAAATCGGATTTACCTACCTGCTGACGGTGTTGCGCCGCTTGTCATGATCCCCTCCTAAAACGCCGCCTTCTTCCCTCTGTCCGATAACCCGCCCGTTTAGCCGCGGCCGTCGAAATCCGCGGCGTGCTCGGGCTGGAGGGGGAACTGGACCGGCTTCCGGTCGCGGTTCGACCGGTAGATCGCCGTGAAGATCTCGACGGTCTTGCGCGCCTCCCGGCCATCGATCAGCGGCGGGCCGCCGGTCTGGACTGCGCGCAGGAAATCCTCATCCTGCCGTTCGTAATAATACGGCATCGCGTCGATGCTGCGGAAGAAGGCGGCGTCCTCCTGCTTCCAGGTTTCCAGGCAGCTTTCTTCGCCCGGAACAGTCCACAGGTCATTGACCGGCGGTTCGGTGATGCTGGTGACCCCGGCGATGAACATCGCGCCGCCGTCGGTCTGCACACCAATAGATGCCCCATTGGCGCCGTAGACGTGTACTTGGCCGTAAAGTGCCGGATTCATGGAGTTGCTGACGACAATATTGCCCAGGCCGCCGTTTTTAAACCGAATGACGGCTACGGCGGTGTCTTCGACTTCGATATACGGATGATTGAGATTAGACCAGAAACCGAAGAGCTCGTCGATCGGCCCCATGAACCACTGTAGCAGGTCCAGCTGATGCGGGGCCTGGTTGACCAGCACGCCGCCGCCCTCGCCGGACCAGGATCCGCGCCAGGGGTCGCTGCGGTAGTAGGCCTGGTCTCGCCAGCCGAACATGTTGACCGTCCCGAGGACCGGCCGGCCGATCTTGCCGGCGTCGATGGCTTGCCGCACGCGCTGCGTAGGGGAGTAGAAACGGCGCTGGCAGATGCCTCCGAGCAGTACGCCGGCGGCATCGGCAGCCTGGATCATCGCATCGCAGTCTTCCAGTGAGGATGCCAGCGGCTTTTCGACCAGCACATGCGCACCGGCCCGCGCGGCGGCGACAGCGGCCGCGGCATGCGCCGGATGGGGTGTGCAGATGATGACTGCTTCCACTCGCGCAGCCGCCACCATGGCGGCAATGTCGGTGAAGGCCGCAACCCGGTATTGTTCGGCGAAGGCCTGGGCTTTGCGGCTATCCCGGCTGCAGACCGCGACAAAGTCCGATTCCGGAATCGCCTGCAGCGCCCGGGCGTGATAATGGGCGACTTTGCCGCATCCGATGACGGCGGTTCTGATTGGACGCATAGAATCCTCCCTTGGCTTACGGCCGGTGCTTAGCGTCGGTAAAGAAATAACTTGTTCTTTACAACGACTTATGGTTGCAGGATCACTTTCATCAATCCGGATTCACGGTCGTAGAGCCGCTTGAACCAGGCGGCGCCATCGGCCAGCGGAGCAACGGCGCTGATGAAGGCATCAATATTGACCTTGCCGGCGGCGATCAGGTCGAGGCAGTCTGGATATTCGCCGGCAGAGGCGCAGGAACCGGTCAGCAGGATCTGGCGGGTGACCACGGCCTGGAGCGGAAAGTCGACCGTCGGTTTCAGGTTGCCGACCATGGTCACCGAACCGCCTTTTTTAACCGATGCGATGGCGGTTTGCAGAGCAGCGCCGACGCCCACAACCTCGAAGGACTGGTCGGCGCCCCGGCCGTCAGTCAGGCGGAAGACCTCGGCAGGCACATCGGTTTCATCGGAACGGAGACAGTTGTCAGCGCCCAATTGCCGGGCGAGGGCCAGTTTTTCCGGCACCAGGTCGACAGCAATGATTTTGCCGCAGCCGGCGATTTTGAGCAGTTGAATAACCAGCAGGCCGATCATGCCGGCTCCGACAACAACCGCCGAGCTATTCAGGGCCGGCGGACGGCGTGTAACGGCATGCCAGGCAATCGACAGCGGTTCGACCATGGCCGCCTGGGTAAAGGAAACACTGTCCGGCAGCCGGTAGAGAATATGCCGCGGTACGGCGACATATTCGGCGAAAGCGCCATGCAGACGGTAATCAGCGCAGGAAACGCCGAGAACCCGCCGGTTGTCGCAGAGATTGATCTCGCCGCGCCGGCAAAAAAAGCATTGTCCGCAGTAAATGGTGGAATCGAAAGTCACCCGGTCGCCGACCTGGTAATCCCGCACATCCGCGCCGACCTGCTCGATGACGCCGGCCGCCTCATGTCCCATGATCACCGGCGGGATGCGCCGTCCGGTGCTGCCGTCCATGCCGTGGACGTCGCTGCCGCAGATGGAGCAGGCTTTCACCCGCACCAATACTTCATTCGGGCCGTATTCAGGCCGGGGAACATCCACATACCGGAACTGGTTGTATTCTTGCAAAATCAGGGCTTTCATGGCAACGACTCCCCCTTTGACGGTCAATCTGGAAGAAAATAGTCGCATGGCGACTGGGCACTGCAACCATTTTAGCGCATTATCGCCGCTCCGTAAATGCACCGCAGAACGGCCTTATTTGACACTGCCGGAATTTCCGGATATCATTATGGATACATGCTAGTGCCAATGCAACCTGACAGGAGGACCCTTTGGCGAAAAAGATCTGGCAATCACCCCGGGCAGCCTGCGGCATGATGGTTGGCTTATGGCTGACCTTCCTTGTTTCAACGCCGATCATCGGGCTTGCCGCACCGCATCCGCAGTCGACGGCCGATAAGGCGGCCTCCTTGCCGGCACCCTTGCAGACTGCCGGCGAGACCGAGCTGTCTTTGCTGACCGAGCCATCACTGCTCAGCCGTTCCATGGCCGATATCGCGTCAGCCGACAGCGATGATCCGGGTATTGCGGAAACGACCGCCGGCGAAACTGCCGAACCTACGCCGACCACCGAGCCGGCTCCAGCGGAAACACAAGCAGCAGTCGCGGCGGCGCCGGAGCCCACAGCCGGCGGTCCGGTTTTCATTGCGGTCAAATATGCCCTCTATGTGACTGCCAATCGCCTCAACCTGCGCGCTGAGCCATCAACCGACGCCGCGTCGCTGGCCCAGATGAAATACGGCGACAAAGTCCTTTGCATCGGTGAGAATGACGAGTGGATGCAAGTTGAAGCCAATGGCCTCACCGGCTACCTCAAAACCGAATATACCAGCAAGATGATGATTTTCAAGCCGGTCATGGAGACGGTCTTTGTCAGCTCAAACACTTTGAATCTGCGATCCGAACCGTCAACCGACGCCAGCATCGTCGAGAAGCTGGTCAAGAGCGAACCACTGACCAGAACCGGCATCGGCGACCAGTGGTCGAAGGTGACATCCATGTCCGGCAAGCAAGGCTATGTCTATACCGAATATCTGTCGCTCCAGCCGCCGTTCACGGAGGCGATCACTTATTCCAAAGCCGATTATTCGCAAGTCGACCAGACGGAAATTGACTTGCTGATGAAAATCGTCTACATGGAGGCCGGACCTTCATCCAGTTATAATGGTTATCTGGCAGTGGCCTCGGTGATCCTCAACCGCGTCGAAAGCGGACGCTTCTCCAATACGATCACCGGTGTCATCAGCGCGCCGAACCAGTTCACAACCTATCTCATCCCGCGTGATCCCGTCATCAGCGACACGGCCCGGCGGGCGGTCACCGATGCCCTGGCCGGTAAACGGATCATGCCGAAATATGTCCTTTACTTCATGGACGCCGAATCATATAAGCACAATATCAGCGAGGGCGGATCTTTCAGCCGGCTGGTCCTGTACACGATCGCTTATGGCAACGCCTGGTTCTATAAGGCCAGCGACCGCTGACCGCCGACCACCTTGCCCAAACGGCGCTACAATCGACGATAAAGCACATAGTCCTGCACGGAGCGGACAAAGCCGGCCGCCAGCAGGGCGTTGACCGATTCGACCGGGCACTGTCGGACAGTCAGCCGGCTGAGGGTCGGATAAATCCGCTTCTCCTGGAAATTGCGCACGAAAACATGCAAGGCATCGGGCAGGGAAGCCGGATCAAAAACACGCAGGGATTTGCCCTGCCGCTCAAAAACGGCGACCGGCAGGCCAGCCCGCAAAGCAACCGCGGTGCCGGGAAGATTGATGAAGTCGCGATCAGGCTGCTGCGCCAGCGACTTGCCCCAGGGCTGCGCCGGATCGACCGCCGGCAGCCAGATCAGCTGGTCCGGCGGCTCCTCGAGCGCCAACTGGGTACCGGCGAAATCGCCGGCCCGGATGAACTGCACGCCGGACATCCCGGCAATGAAAAAGCCGCGCCGTACGCGCCCGGTGTATTCCCAGATCCGCAGGATCTCCAGCACCCGATCCCAGGGGAGACCCGCCGCGGTTTCCCGGCAGAGGATGACGGACCGGTCAAAGGCGCGCTCCAGCTGCTGCTCCAGCGACAGATCCGCCAACGGCCGCGTCAGCTCCCAGCGGCCGGCCGACATGGCCAGCGCCCGGACTTTCAGTTTTTGCTTCAACGGAAGCAGATCCATTTTGTCCCGCTGCAGCCATTGGCGAACCGGGACAAAACTGTCGGCGTGCACCAGTCCTTTAGCGGCCAGCGCCAATAACGGATCATAGGGCGATTCGCCGCCGGTCAAGTCGGAAAGCCGGTGCATAAAACTGGCACCGCGTTTTTGCAGGGCGCCGCAGAGAACGGCTTCAAGTCCGGTCAAGGGCTGGCCGGATGCGGTCGGCGCGGCATCCCAGTTGATGTCTTCATAGGGATGGAAGCTGAGTGACGCATCGGGATTGAACCGCCAGAACAGGTTGCCTTGCGCCAAGAGCGCATCCAGCAGGTCCGGCCGGTAATTGCCTGCCCGGACCGGCAACAGGATCTCTTCCCAATATTCCGGTGGGAAGGGCAATCCGCAGAGTCTGCGCACTGCCGTTTCCAGCTTTTGCTCCGGCGGCGCCGAAATGAGCACGCGTCCGGCCAACAGAGCCGCATATCGCTCGGCCGGCAAGGTCCGGATCTGCTGCCGGCGGCTCTTGATGGTCTCCCGCCGCGCCCGGTCATATAGTTCGGCATGATAGAACAGACCGTTGCTCTCGACCGCCCGGTCATTCTGGCATAAAGCCTTCAGGACCTCCAGCGCCGTCTCTTCGGACCAGAGATAACGTTCACCGACCTGCGCGGGCGATTGGGCGCCCCGGTAGCGCAGCAGGCGCCGGACCAAGTGCTGCCGGGCTGCGTCCGAACCGCCGGCCAGGGCCTCGGCGTATTCCGGGGCCTGTTCCGCAGCGATCCATAATCCAGGCTCGATGTAGCAGACTCGCTCTTGCCGGGCCAGTTTATCCAGCCAAGCTACCGGGATATCCAACTCGCCGGCCTGCAAATCGCCCTCGATCATCAACAGAGCGTGCAGCTGGTTTTCGTCATCCGGCAGGCGCGAACGTTCGGCGGTCCTGGCCAGCTGCTCGGGAGCCGGTTCGATCAGCTGCGCTTGTTTCAGGGC
>JAEXPB010000185.1 GCA_023438965.1 Bacillota bacterium
GCGCAGGCAGGCTCCTTTCCAACTGAAAAACCATTGCTCCCATTGTGCCACAAAATGACCGGACTTGCATCCGAATCCGGCACCCAAATTGCTGAAGGCCATTGCTAAAAGCACATTCGGCAACATATTCCCCCGGATCTGCGCAGACCGGCCTGACCGGCAGTGCTATTTTGATCATAGCCGATCGATTCGGCTGCCCGATTACCATTGATGCGGAGGTATGACCATGACGCAGCCGCTATTCAACACGAGTGAACCGGTCCTGTCCCTGAACGGCGAATGGACTTTATATTACCAGCCTGAAACCGCCGGCCAGACCGGTGACTTTGAACCGGCCTGGCTGGACAGTTGGCCGCAGGTGCCGGCCAGCGTGCCCGGCAACGTCGAGTTGGATCTGATGCGGGCCGGACTCGAGCCGGATCCCTTTTACGGCGAGAATCTGCACGGCTTTGCCCGGTATGAATACTGCCAATGGATCTATCGTCGCGAATTCGACCTGCCCGCCGGCTTCCGGCCGGCCTCTCCCGGCGGTCGGGTCGTTCTCCGCTTCGGCGGCATCGACACGCTGGCCGACATTTATTGCAATGGCCGGCTGGTCGGGCAGGCGGCCAACATGCTGATCGGTCAGGAATTCGACGTCACGGCGCACATCCGGCCAGGCGGCCGGAATGAGGTTGTGGTACACATTCACGCCGCGATGAACGAAGCCCGCCGCCGGGAATACACGATGGCCATGCGCGGCACGGGGCATCGCAACGAGATCGGCTGGCTGCGCAAGGCGCCGCACAGCTTCGGCTGGGATATTGCGCCGCGGCTGCTGTCAGCCGGCCTGTGGCGGGATGTGTCGCTGGCGGTCCTGCCCGGCACGCGTTTCCTGGAAACCTATTACGCCACACCGCAGCTCACGCCGGATGGGATCTGGCTGCAGTACGGTTACCGGTTCACGACCGACGCCGACACATTGGCCGGCTTCCGGGTGCGCGTCAGCGGCTGCTGCATCAACCCGGCCGACGACGTCCCGGCGCCGGCTTTCAGCCATGAAGCGGCCGCGCACTTTGTCAGCGCCAATCACGAATGCCTGATCCGCCAGCCGCTCCTCTGGTGGCCGCGCGGTTACGGCAGCCAGCCGCTTTACCAGGTGCGCATGGACTTGCTGCTGCACGGTCAGGTCGTCGCCAGCCGCACGGAAACGATCGGCCTGCGCGTCGTACGCCTGGAACGGCGCTTCACCCCCGGTGACCAGGAATTCCAGTTCCAGGTTAACGATTGCCGCATTTTCGTCAAAGGCACCAACTGGGTGCCGCTGGACGCCCTGCACAGCCGGGATGCCGGCCGGCTGGACCAGGCTGTCGGCCTGTGCGCCGAAGCCGGCTGCAACATGGTCCGCTGCTGGGGCGGCAATGTCTATGAAGACCAGGCTTTTTTCGATGCCTGCGACCGCGCCGGGATCATGGTCTGGCAGGATTTTGCCATGGGCAACACCAACTACGCGCAAACAGCGGATTTCGCAGCCATGCTGGAACAGGAGGCCGGTGCGGTGATCCGCAAGCTGCGCAACCATCCCAGCCTGGTCCTGTGGTCGGGCGACAACGAGATTGACTACAAGAACCAGGGCTACCGCTATCCGCACGCCGACAGCTGGTACAACCGGGTGTCGCGCGAAACCCTGGTCCAGCTGGTGCAGGCGCATGATCCGTATCGCTTTTTCATCGCCTCCTCGCCGGAGATCCCGGTCGGATTTGCCGTGGATAATGTGCCGGAGCAACATACCTGGGGTCCCCGCGCCTGGTACAAGGATGACTACTACAAGCACGCCTCGGCGCACTTCATCAGCGAAGCCGGCTACCATGGCTGCCCGGCGCCGTCGAGCCTGCGCCGCTTCATCCCGGCCGACCGGCTCTGGCCGCTGGACAATCCGGTCTGGGCCATGCACAGCACCGAGGATATCCGGATCGAGCCCGTCCTGAACAGCCGCAATCGCCTGATGGCCGACCAGGTGCGCATCCTGGCCGGCGAGGCGCCGGACGATCTGGCCGCTTTCGCCCGGCTGTCGCAGATCTCCCAGGCCGAAGCCCTGAAGTTCTTCGTCGAGCGCACCCGGGCGCTCAAAGGCCGGCGCACCGGCCTGATCTGGTGGAACCTGCTCGACTGCTGGCCGCAGATCTCCGATGCCGTCGTCGACTATTACTTCACCAAAAAGCTGGCGTTCCATTACCTGAAACGCGCGCAGCAGCCGGTACTGGTCCTGCTCGGTGAAGTCTCCGGCTGGCAGCAGCCGGTCATCATCAGCAACGATACCCGCGCGGACGTTACGGTCAGCCTGAGCGTCACCGATGCCGACAGCGGGGAGATCGGCCTGCAGGGCACCTGGACCGTGCCGGCCGGCGCGAATGCCGAAGCCGGCCAGCTGACGGTGATTGTCAGCCGGCAGGGGCTCTGGCTGATCCGCTGGCAGGTCGGCGGCCGTGAATATGGCAATCATTACCTGGCGGGATTCCCGCCTTATGCGCCGGCCCGGCTGGAAAAATGGCTCGGGCAGATCTGTGCGCTGCCCGAGCCTTTCACACCGGAATGGTAATCCTGACCACCCGCTACAGCGAGCGGATCAGCAGCACATAGAAGGCAACCGTTTTGACCAGGGTGGCGATCGGTATCCGTTCGTCATGGCCATGGATCATCGCCCGCTCAGCCTTGGACAGCGTCATCGCGCTGAACCGGTAGACCCGGTCGGTGATCCGGCAGTAATGGCGCGAATCGCTGCAGGCCAGCATCAGGTAGGGCGCGACGACCGCCTCCGGCCAGACCGCCCGGATGGTCCGTTGCAGGTTGAGCCAGGCGGCGCAGGATGTGTCGGAAGTGATCGAGGGATTCATGCCGTTTACCAGGCGGATCTGAATCCGGTCGTTGGCGGCTGCTTTCCGGAGATGCGCCTGGACGGACGCCAGGGTGTCGGTTCCGAGCAGGCGCAGGTTGGCGCCGAGGGTTGCCTGCGGCGGCAGAACGTTGAAGGCCTGGCTGCCGGTCATCCGGGTCAGCGCGCAGGTCGTGCGCAGCATGGCGTTGATC
>JAEXPB010000336.1 GCA_023438965.1 Bacillota bacterium
TGACCAGCAAGGTCGTGCTGAAAGCCGGCAGGTTCAAAGCACGGGCTTGGGCGGCCGCAGCCGCCAGTCGGCGTTCATAGCACATCCGGCAGCGGGTTTGTCCCGCGCTGGTCCAATTCAACCAGACTTCAGGCTCGCAGGATTCCTCCACCAAATAAGGAATCTGCAACTTTTTGGCCAGGATCAGGACGTTGTCCCGCCGGCGATGGTTCTCCGCCCAAGGCTGGATATTGGGATTGTAAAACCAGGCCAGCGGTTGAACCCCCTCGGCCAGCAGCTGGCGGGCCGGCCATTCCAGGCAGGGTCCGCAGCAGGTATGCAGCAGAATCCGGTTCATGGCCAAGGTTCCCCGGTGCCGGTGCCAGGGACTGCTGTAGCAGCGTCGGCTGCAGCTATGTCACCGCGGCCTGCCGGTCGTTGGCCGGCAGGAGCGGCCAGCGAATCCAGGTCCATGGCCAGTTGGGTCAGATCGTCCGATTCACCGGTTTCAGCGGCTTCAGCGTTATCCGCACCGGTCAGGACGTGTCCCAGTCCTTTCAGTTTACGCTCATACTGATCCGGACAAGCCAGCCCCAAATGCTCCCAGCCCAGGCGGGTCAGCACGCGGCCGCGCGGTGTTTTGGCCAGGTAGCCGAGTTGCATCAGATACGGCTCATAGACATCCTCAATCGTGATCGGATCTTCGCCGGTGCAGGCAGCCAGCGTATCGAGCCCGACCGGACCGCCGCCAAACATGTCGACCATATTGCGCATCAAGCGGCGATCAGTCGCATCCAGGCCCTTGGCATCAATTTCCAGGGCAGCCAGGCCATATTCGGCAATCTGGCCGTCGATCACGCCGGTGCCGCGCACCTGGGCGAAATCGCGCATCCGCTTGAGCAAACGGATGGCAATTCGCGGCGTGCCGCGGCAGCGCCCGGAAATGGTCTGCAGGCCGGCGGCGTCAATGCCGATTTTTAAAATGGCGGCGTCCCGCTGTAAAATCAGGCTGATATCCTTCGGATCATACAGTTCGAGCCGGTTAATCATGCCAAAGCGGTCGCGCAGCGGTGCGGTCAGCATGCCGGCCCGGGTCGTGGCGCCAATCAGAGTGAAGCGCGGCAGGTCCAGCCGGATCGAGCGTGCACTGGGCCCCTTGCCGATCATGATATCCAGGGCATAGTCCTCCATGGCGGGATAGAGGATTTCTTCCACACTGCGGTTGAGGCGGTGGATCTCATCAATAAACAAGACATCCCGTTCGGTCAGGTTGGTCAGGATAGCCGCCAGATCGCCTGGTTTCTCGATGGCGGGACCGGTTGTGATCCGCAGATTGACACCCAGTTCGTTGGCGATGATCCCGGCCAGGGTAGTCTTGCCCAAACCGGGCGGGCCATACAGCAGCACATGGTCCAGGGCTTCCGAGCGTTGGCGGGCTGCAGCGATGAACACCTGCAGGTTCTCCTTGACCTTCCCCTGCCCGAAGTACTCGTCCCAGCGCGTCGGACGCAGGCTGGCCTCGTCATTGTCCTCCAGTTTGCGTTCCCGCCCGATCAGGCGCTCCTGCTCTCCAAAATCTTCCAGCAACACGATGGACGCCTCCTATGCCGTTCCTAGCGCATTAATTGGCGCAAAGCCAGACGAATCAGGTCTTCCAGGCTGCAGTCGGCGGCATAGACCGCCTTGATGGCCTGGGCGGCTTCAGTACCGGAATAACCCAGCACCATCAGGGCGCTGATCGCTTCCGCCTGATGCGGCAGGCCAGTCACGGCACCCGGCGCAGCCAGGCCGGCCGGCAGGGCTTCCGCCGGGAATTCAGCACCTTTCAGCTTGTCTTTCAATTCCAGGATCAGTCGCTCGGCGCCTTTACGGCCAATACCGCGAACCTGGGTCAACGTCCGGGTGTCGCCGGTGACAACGGCCAAAGCGAATTGGCTGGGGGAAAAGCTGCCGACAATCATGCTCGCTACTTTCGGGCCGATGCCGCTTACAGTCAGCAGCAGTTCGAACAGGCTCAGGTCTTCGGCAGTCGGAAAACCGAATAGTGCCTGGGCATCTTCCCGAACATAGAGGTAAGTATGGACCAGCGTCTCCTCGCCAACGGCCGGAAAGCGTTCCAGCAAGCCCGGGGCTGCCTGGATCCGGTAACCGATGCCCTGATTGTCGATAATCAGCGAGTCGGTCTGGCGTTTGACTACTTTCCCTCGAATATAGGCGTACATCTATTGGTATCCTCCTCTAGCGAGAGCGCTGGGACGGTTGCCGGAATGGGCATGGCAGATGGCCACAGCCAGGGCGTCGGCCGCGTCGTCCGGTTTGGGCAGCGTTTGCAGGTTCAGCAGGATTTTTACCATCTGCTGGACTTGCTGCTTCTGGGCTTTGCCATAACCGACAACCGCCTGCTTGACCTGCATCGGGGTGTATTCAAAAACCGGCAAGCTGGAACGGGCTCCGCTGAGAACCGCGACACCGCGGGCCTGCGCCGTACCGATCGCCGTCGTGGTATTACGGCTGAAGAATAGCTCCTCGACCGCCATCGCCTGTGGATGCCAGGCGCGGATCAGTTCGTCCAGATCATCGGCGATCCGCATCAGCCGCAGCTCAAAAGCCAGACCGGCCTTCGTGGCGATCGTCCCATAAGCCAGACATTTGAAGCGATTAGCCTGATAATCGACCAGACCATATCCGGTGATGGCATATCCCGGATCAATTCCCAGCACAATCATGCCTACATCCTTTCCCGGTTATCGGGACATCAAACAATCGTTCTACAATGATAACACAGGATTGGCGGGTGAAGCAACGCCAAATCAGCGGCTGGGGCCGCAATTCGGTAAAATTACAAGACATGGCAGATCGCCTTGCGGATTTCACAAGAACGTTGGAGGCGAACCATCAGCGACAGGATTCTGACCGTGCAGTCAGCCTGGCGGCTGCCCTTCCGGCGCCAGGAATCCGATAACGGCAATTCCAGGCCGTCGCGGGCCACATCCCCGAAGTCCCAGAATCCATTGTTGTTCATCTGGTCCCAGAGCCAGTTGAATGCCGATTCCAGCAAGGTGCCGGCACTGGGATAATCCGCCAGGATACTCAGGGCGACCAGATATCGCTGGCATTCCCGGGATTGGAAGCTCAGCGGCAGATAACGCAAAGCCCGGTTGTTGATCAGGAAAATGCCGCGGGACCGGTTGATCAGATAGTCGGTCAGCCGGAGTGAAACGGCATAATCCAGACGATCGCGCAGCAGCCATAAAACATAGGCGGATAAAATCCGGTCAGACATGACTTCCTCGGGCTGGCCAAAATACCGCTCATACCGTTCATGGTAAATAGTCCGGTCAATGCCGTCCCCGGTAAGGCTGGCGGAAATGATATCCTCCCATTTGGCCGCTACCGCCCGGACAGCCGGATGCCCGGAGTCCAGCTGACTCAGGCGGGCCGCCGCAGCCAGTTCGAAACCGGAAGCGCCGCCGACAGCCAGCGGCCCAAGGTCCGGCCAGCTGATCGAGTGATCGATCAATCCAGCCAAATAGCTTATCGCTCGCTGAATGGCCGGATGGTCCCTGTCCATGCCCAGGGCCTGCGCGCGAACCAATGCCGACTCGGTGGTTCGGTCCGGCCTGGCGACCGGCCAATCGTCAGGCCGTCGAAAGCGGCCCCAGGATCCATCCGGACTTTGGCTGCCGCAAAGCGCTAGAACATGCGGCGATTGCATGGCTTGATTCCGCGCCATTTGCATATCCGGGTGATCAGCCGGCCATTGCAGGACGTCTTTCAACAGGCGATATCGCGGCACGGCATCCAGCGGTTCTTCCAGCAGGCGCAAAGCCAGATTGGTAATCAAGTCAGGCATAGGCGCACCCTCCCGAGCATTTATTCCTGGTACATTTTCTGTCTTCATTTTATCATAAAGTCCCCCAGGCCAGCAGCTGGAAAATCCAGGCCGGCAAATGGCCGGCCTGGAGCGGAACTTCGGCGGGCTACGAATGCTTCTGCAACTTCAAAATTATAATCTTGCATATTTTGATTTGACAGGTTTTGCCGCCTCATCTATAATTGACCTATTATCGGGTCAGGAGGGTTAATATGCTTGAGTTCAGCAAGAAAAGCAACTTACTCGAACAATCGGCGTATCGATATACTTTGCAGGATGTAGAGGAGCCAAATCTCTATCGCCAGTTGTTCGATTACGCTCATGTGCCGAAAGTTCCCTTCAACCACCGGATCGTGCCCATGAATACACCCGACAATATCTGGATCACCGACACAACCTTCCGTGACGGTCAGCAAGCCTGTTCACCCTTCACCGTCAACCAGATTGTTAATCTATACAAGCTGCTGCACAAGCTGGGCGGCCCGAATGGACTGATCCGCCAAAGCGAATTTTTTCTATACACCGACAAGGATAAGGAAGCGGTATTCAAATGCCTCGAGCTGGGTTATCAGTTCCCGGAGGTTACCAGCTGGATACGCGCCAGCGAAAAGGATTTTCAGCTTGTAAAGGATATGGGGGTCAAGGAAACCGGCATCCTGGTCTCTTGCTCCGACTACCATATTTTCAAGAAAATGAATCTGACCCGTCGCCAGGCCATGGATAAGTACCTGGGTATCGTCCGCAGCGCGCTGGATTATGGCATACTGCCCCGGTGCCATTTTGAGGATATCACCCGGGCTGATTTCTACGGATTTGTCGTGCCGTTTGCCAATGAACTGATGAAGCTGGCCCAGGAAAGCGGCAAGCCAATCAAAATCCGGGCTTGCGACACCTTGGGCTATGGCGTTTCCTATCCGGGTGTTGCCCTGCCGCGCAGTGTGCCTGGTATTATCTACGGTTTACAGCATTACTCCGAAGTACCGTCCGATTGTCTGGAGTGGCACGGCCATAACGATTTTTATAAGGTCGTCACCAATGCTTCAACAGCCTGGCTATATGGCTGCAGCGGTGTGAACTGCTCCCTGCTCGGCATCGGCGAGCGGACAGGCAACTGCCCGCTGGAAGCCATGGCGATCGAGTACGCCTCCCTACGGGGGACAACCGACGGAATGGATCTATCCGTTATCACCGAGATTGCCGAATATTTCGAGGATGAGCTGAAATATGAAATACCGCCGCGAACGCCTTTCGTCGGCCGGTATTTTAATGCCACCCGGGCCGGCATCCACGCGGATGGCTTACTTAAAGATGAAGAAATCTACAACATCTTTGATACGGCTAAAATCCTCAACCGTCCGGCCACCGTCGCAGTAGATTCCCATTCGGGTCTGGCCGGTATCGCTCACTGGTTGAATGGTTTCTATGATCTCAAGGGCAAGGATGCCGTGGACAAGAAGCATCCGGTTGTGCTGGCAATCAAAGACAAGGTCGATCAATTGTATCGGGACGGCCGCAATACGGTTATGGGTGACGGGGAATTGGAATCCTTGCTGCAGGAAGTTGACGAAGATTTCTTCCTGGTGGTCACAGATAAACGGCTGCGCGCCCGGCAGGAGCGGCTCAGGAAAAACGGGCATTCGACTCTTTGACCAGTAAACCGGCTATCGTGTCGGAACACTCAGGCACAGATATGGCAGCCTTCACCGGCTGTCATATTTTTATGATCGCCGTCGGTCCTTTCGCTGCGTTGCGGCAATCGGATAAACTCGACTGTGTCTGTCCTGCTTGCGGCATTGCTTTCTTCCCTGCCGACATCCATGAACTGTTGTTGTTTGGGCAGACTGTCGGCCATATGATAAACGCGACTGCGAGTGACGCGCATAGGGCTGGGCCGGCTGGCAGCATAGATCAGGCGAATGTATTCCCGCCGCGCTTTCAACTCCTCGCGCTGGTACGCGGCCAGCATTTGCCAGGCCAGCAGAGCAATCAACAGCAGTGTCGTCCCCAACAGAATATTGATCAACGGCATATATACACTCTCCTTTGCGTCACAAACATTTGTTCTGTTTTTAGAATACCAGCCGTAACCAGAGCCGTCAAGACCTTCCGGAACATTTGTTTGTTATGTTTTGATTACAAAAAAGCTCCGGACGTCTGGCGTCCGGAGCTGCTCATCGTTTGCTGTATTGGATCGGTGCTAGATATCTTCCACCCGGTAGGACAAAGTCAATTCCTGCAGCGTTGATTCAAGCTGCCGATAACGGACGCCGGCAT